>NZ_JBVJKE010000003.1:312015-529983 GCF_055585405.1 Streptomyces sp. NPDC053426
TGCTCGGCCTCAGGCTTCGCCTCGGCCATCGGCTCTTGCTCGGCTTCCGGCTCGACCTCAGGCTCCGCCTCGGCTTCCGGCTTCGCCTCGGCTTCCGCCTTGGCCGCCGGCCCCTGCTCGGCCTCAGGCTTCGCCTCGGCCATCGGCTCTTGCTCGGCTTCCGGCTCGACCTCAGGCTCCGCCTCGGCTTCCGGCTTCGCCTCGGCTTCCGGCTCGGCCTCAGGCTCCGCCTTGGCCTCAGGCTCCGCCTTGGCCTCAGGCTCCGCCTTGGCTTCCGGCTTCGCCTCGGATGCCGGTTCCTGCTCGGCTTCCACCTCGGCCTCGGCTTCCGGCTCGGCCTCGGGCTTCGGCTCGGCTTCCGGCTTTGCCTCGGCCGTCGGCTCCGGCTCGGTCTTGGGGGCCGGCTCAGGCGTGGGGTTCTGCTCGGCTTCCGGCTTGGGGTCTGCCTTCGGCTCGGGTGCGGGCTCGGGGTTCGGTTCGGGCTTCGGGGCCGGGTCGGTTTCCTGGGCGGGGGGTGTGGGGTCGTCCGAGCGGGTGGGCTTGGGGACCGTGATGTTGTCGAAGGCCGCGGAGACCAGGTCGTGCTCCTCGCGGGGTTCCGGGACCGGGACCGTGCGGGGCGCGGGGGTGGGCTCGGGGGACGGGGACGGGACCTTCGGGGCCGCGGGCGCCTCCGCGGCGGGCTCCGGGGCCGACTCCGCCGGAGTGGGCGATGCCGGGGACGTGCTCGCCGTCTCGGCGGCGTCCACCGCACCCCCCGCTTCGGCGGACCTCGCTTTGCGTGACCGGCCGAACGCGTTCCGCAGGAGAGTGAGAATGCCCATGTGCGCAACCCTTCGCGTGAGTTGATGCCCGTCAATCCCTGGCCAGGACGGACACGTAAGGTTAGCGGCCCGCAAGGGCGATCTTGGGCAGGGTTGGGTTTGCGGAATCGTATATGTCAAGGGTGCGATTCGGCCCGGCGCGACGTCCCAGATGCTGCCGCAGGTTCACGCACCGTTCACCCGGCCGCCCGGCTACCGCACATATGTACTCCTACGGTCACGCTGACACCACGGGCACCCAAGGAGAGAGAACGTGCGAAAGCTGCTGCCGTTGATCGGAACGCCGTCCGGTTCCCACCCCGGCGGCCGGTCCGCCCTGACCTGCCGTTTCCGGTGTGGTGACGCCTGCTTCCACGAGGTGCCCAACACCAGCTCCAACGAGTACGTCGGCGACGTCATCGCCGGCGCCCTCAGCCGCCGCTCCATGATGCGCGCCGCCGCCGTCGTGACGGTGGCCGCCGCCGGTGCCGGGGCGGTCGGCGTCGCCGCTGCTCCCGAGGCGCAGGCGGCCGCGGCCGCGAAGGGCCGCCACCACCACAAGCCCGAGGGTGCCCGCGGTCTGCGGTTCACGCCCGTCGCGCCGAACACGAACGACGCCGTGACCGTGCCGGAGGGCTACCGGCAGAACGTCGTCATCCGCTGGGGCGAGCCCATCCTGCGCGGCGCGCCCGCCTTCGATCCGGAGAAGCAGAGCGCCAAGGCGCAGGCCGGGCAGTTCGGGTACAACTGCGACTTCCTCGCCCTGCTGCCCCTGCGCGGCGAGCGCGACCGGCAGCTCCTCGTCGCCAACCACGAGTACACCGACGAGATCCTCATGTTCCGGGACTACGACGCCGACAACCCCACCCGCGAGCAGGTGGAGATCGCCTGGGCCGCGCACGGGCTGGCCGTCGTCGCGGTGGAGGAGGAGCGGCGGAGCGGGAAGCTGACGCCCGTCACGCGGCACCACCTCAACCGGCGCCTCACCGCCACCTCCGAGTTCCGGCTCACCGGCCCCGTCGCCGGGTCCGACCTGGTGAAGACCTCCGCCGACCCGAGCGGCACCAAGGTGCTCGGCACCCTCAACAACTGCGCCGGCGGCACCACCCCGTGGGGCACGACCCTGCACGGCGAGGAGAACTTCAACCAGTACTTCGCGAACAGCAGCCGCGCGACGGACAAGCGGTACGGGATCGGTACCGGCGCCACCGAGCGCAAGTGGGAGCGTTTCGACAAGAGGTTCGACGTCTCCCAGGAGCCCAACGAGGTGCACCGGTTCGGCTACGTCGTCGAGCTGGACCCGTACGACCCCGACTCCACCCCGCGCAAGCGCACCGCGCTCGGCCGGTTCAAGCACGAGGGCGCGACCGTGCGGCTGACGCACGACGGGCGCCCGGTCGTGTACTCGGGCGACGACGAGCGGTTCGACTACTTCTACAAGTTCGTCGGCAGCAAGCGGATGCGGCACGGCAACAGCCGCTGGGCGCGCGAGCACAACCTGACGCTGCTCGACGAGGGCACGCTGTACGTCGCCAAGCTCACCGGCGACTCCCCGGCCATCGAGATCGACGGCACCGGCAAGCTCCCGAAGGACGGCGAGTTCGACGGCAGCGGTCAGTGGATCCCGCTGGCCACCGCCACCGCCGACGGCGCCGTCTCGCACGTCGAGGGCATGACCGCCGAGGAGGTCTTCGTCTTCACGCGGCTCGCCGGTGACAAGGTCGGCGCCACCAAGATGGACCGGCCCGAGGACATCGAGCCCAACCCGGTCACCGGCAAGGTCTACATGGCCCTCACCAACAACTCCAACCGCGGCAAGGCCGGTTACGCCGCCGCTGACGAGGCCAACCCGCGCAACCTCAACAAGCACGGCCACGTGCTCGAACTGACCGAGCGCTGGAACCGGGCGGACAGCACCCGCTTCGCCTGGTCGCTGTTCCTGGTCGCGGGCGACCCGGAGGACCCGGCGACGTACTTCGCCGGCTTCCCGAAGGACTCCGTCAGCCCGATCTCCTGCCCGGACAACGTCGCCTTCGACGACCACGGCAACCTGTGGATCTCCACCGACGGCAGCGCCCTCGGCTCCCACGACGGCCTCTTCGGCGTCGCCACGCGCGGCGACCGGCGCGGTGAGCTGAAGCAGTTCCTCACCGTGCCCAACGGTGCGGAGACCTGCGGCCCGGTCATCCAGGACCGGCGGGTGCTGGTCGCCGTACAGCACCCGGGCGAGGTGGACGGGGCGACCGTGGACCAGCCGGCCAGCGCCTGGCCCGACGGGCCCGGTACGTACGTCCGCCCGGCCGTCGTCGCGGTGTGGCGCGCGGACGGCCGCGACATCGGCGTCTGACGCTGCCGTCCGGGAGTGGCCGGATCAGGGCCCGGGCACCGGGTCCTCCAGCCACTCCCGGTACGCCGGTGCCTGCCGCGCCACCTCCCGGTACGCCTCGGCCAGATCGGGATAGACGCCCTCCAGCTCCGACTCCGTACGCGCCGCCAGCAGCAGCCGTACGCCCAGCGGGTCACCGTGCAGCCGGCGTACCGCCGTCTCGGGGCGGGAGAGCGAGGTCGGCTGGCACACGGTGACGGCCTCGCCGATGGCGACCAGGGACGCGGCCGTGTGGTAGTCGCCGTGCAGCACGCGCGGGCTGATCCCGGCGGCCTGCAGGACCCGGCGTACGGCGTCCCACTCGCCGTCGACCGCCGGGTCGATCATCCAGCGGTCACCGGCCAGGTCGGACAGGTGGACCACCGGGTGCGCGGCGGCCGGGTGGTCGGCCGGGAGCGACACGCACTGCGGTTCGCGCTCGACGAGGACCCGGGTGCGCAGGCCCTCGGGGACGCGCAGCGGACAGCCCTCGACCTCGTGCACGAACGCCACGTCGAGCTGGCCTTCGGCGACCATGCGCAGCAGGGCGTTGGCGGAGACGTCCATGTGCAGGGTGGGCTCCTGCCAGTGCCGGCGCAGCCGTCGCAGCCAGCCGGCCAGGGCCCGGCTGGCGGTGGAACCGATGCGCAGCTGCCGGCCGCCGACGGCGGCGGCACGGGCCTCGGTGACCAGCGAGCGCAGTTCGGTGACGAGCGGGCGGGCGCGGCTGAGCACCAGCCGGCCCAGTGGGGTGGGACGGCAGCCGGTGCGCGTGCGTACGAACAGGGCACCGCCCAGCTCCTGTTCGATGCGCCGCAACTGCGTGCTCAACGAGGGCTGGGCCACGCCGAGTTGGCGTGCGGCTCGGTGCAGACTGCCGGTGTCGGCGATCGCGCACAGTGCCCTGAGGTGCCTGACCTCAAGCTCCATGCCCTGGGAGGGTAAGGCGGAAGTTCAGGTTTCACCAGACACACAAACCGCGTCCGTTCAGGCGGAGTCGGGCGTGTGCGGCCGGGTGGCCGGAGTCGGTCGATAGGGCCGTCCTATCACCGGTTGCCATCATCACAGCCGCCGCGCGGGCGCACACACTCCTCGGTGACATGTGACTCGACCCCCACCGCAAGGAGTCATCGATGCGTATGCGCATGCGTGTGCCCATGTCCGTGCTCACCGCCGCCGGCCTGAGCCTCACGGCTCTCGGCCTCGGCGCCGCCCCGGCGACGGCGGCTCCCGCGCCCGTCGACGCCGCCTCGTCCGCCTCGTACGCCGCCTACGACGGGTCGTCGGAGGAAGCCGCCGCCAACCGGGCCTTCTTCGAGGCCGTGCTGAAGTCGGCGGCCGAGAAGCGGGCCGCGAACCCGACGGGCGCGGCCGCCGTCACCGTCGTCTACGACGCCTCCCGGGCGCCGTCGTTCGCCACGCAGATATCCCGCAGCACGCAGATCTGGAACAGCTCGGTCTCGAACGTGAGACTCCAGGCCGGCACGTCGGGTGCCGACTTCAGGTACTACGAGGGCAACGACTCGCGCGGGTCGTACGCGTCCACCGACGGGCACGGGCGGGGGTACATCTTCCTCGACTACCGGCAGAACCAGATCTACAACTCGACGCGGGTGACCGCGCACGAGACCGGGCATGTGCTCGGGCTGCCGGACCACTACTCGGGGCCGTGCAGCGAGCTGATGTCCGGGGGCGGGCCCGGGCCGTCCTGCACCAACGCGTACCCCAACTCCGCGGAGCGGTCGCGGGTGAACCAGTTGTGGGCGTACGGGTTCGCCGCGGCGTTGGACAAGGCGGAGAAGGCGTTGCAGAAGTCCTCGCGGTAGCCGGTAGCCGCACGGTGTGGGGGCGGCCGGGGGGTGTGTCGGCTCGCGGCGCTTGCCGGTGCCGCTGCGCCCACCCGTGCCGCCCTGGGGGTACCTCCCAGGCCTTTAAGGCACTGGGGGAGGCACGACTGCCCGCAGCTGCGGCGGGAGCCGCCAGTTACGCGCCGTGCAGCGTGAGGTCGACTACCAGGGCTCGGTGGTCGGTGTTCTTGAGGTCGAGGAAGCGGGCTCGGTGTGCGGCGAAGTCTTCCGAGACCAGGACGTGGTCGATCTGGGTGCCGAAGGCCGGGGTCGTGCGGGAGGGCCAGGTCGGGGTTCGGTCGGCGCCGGTCAGGCGGGCCGCGTCGCGCAGGCCGGTGTCGAGGATGCGGCGGAAGGCCGCGTGGTCCTGGGAGGCGTTGAAGTCCCCGGCGAGCACGGTCGGAGTCTTCCGGTCGGCGGCGGCCGCGTCCCGCAGCCGGCCGAGCTCCCGCTGCCACAGGCCCACCTGGTCGGGCAGCGGCGGCATGGGGTGCGCGAGCTGGAGCCGTACGGCGTGCCCGTCGACGTCGGCGACGGCGCCGGGCATGCCCATGGTGCCGGGGACCCCGTCGGTGGCGCGCAGCGGGAAACGGCTGAGGACGACCGAGCCCTCGGAGCCGCCGCCCTCCACCGCCTCCCGGTGCGGGTAGGCGTCGGTCAGCTCCCGCTTCAACGCCGCGTCGCAGGTGTACTCGCACTCCTGCACGAACACGACGTCCGGTTCCGTACGGCGTACGGCGTCGATCAGCGCGCCGGTGGCCTGCCCGAACTCCACGTTCGCGGTCAGCACCCGCAGCTCGGCGACGGGCGGACCGGTGGGATCGCCGGTCTTCCCGTACGGCTCGATGAACCAGGCCAGCAGCCCCAGCAGGGCCACGCCCCACACCGCGCCGGTCCACCACCGGGCGAACAGGGTGAACAGCAGTCCGGCGGCCGTGGGCACGAGCAGCCAGGGCAGGAAGGCGAGGAGCTGGGGCACGGGGGTGATGCCGTCGGTGTCGGCGGTCCGGCAGCCGACGACCACACTCACACCGGCGAACAGCAGCCCCGCGCACCAGGCGCCGAACCGCCGCCGTCCCCCCGTCCGCCCCGGCCCGTCCCCGGTGACCGTCGGGTCGGCAGTCGCAGTGTCCAACGTTCCGGCCTTCCGCTCGCGGGTGCGATGCCCGGATTCTCCCTCATGGACGAGGGGGTGCGGCGGGTGGTCGCGGGAGCCGGGGGTTCGCGGCGGCTGCCGTGGCGGCCGGTCAGCCAGGAGGCCAGGGCCACCGCCAGGCCCAGGGCGAGGAGGAGCCAGGACGCCGTGCGCAGGGTGGCGGTGAGGGCGTCGTAGACCGCGCCCGCCGCCGATCGGTGGACGCGTTCGGGCAGGTCGGCCAGGGTGAGCCGGCGGCCGACGGCGATCGCGAGGGCGAGCAGGGCGCCGCCCAGGGCCGTGCCCAGGCCGGTCGCGGTGAGCGCGCGCCGGCGGCGGGCGGCGACGGCGATCCCGGTGACGGCGAGGACGACGGCCGCGAGCGGCAGCCAGAAGGCGGCGGCGTCCAGCACGTGGTACCCCTTCCGGAGCCCGGCCACCTCCCCGGCCGGCACCACCGCGACCTCGGTGTGCTCGACGGGGATGCGGTGGGCGAAGGACAGGTGGTCGGCGGCGAGCCGCGCCCGTACCCGCGCGGTGACGGGGGCGAGGTCGACGGTGACCGGGCCGGGGGTGGCCGCGTCGTCGCGCAGGGCGTGCAGGACGGCGTCGTGGACGGCCCTGTTGCCGGCCTCCCACGCGGTGCGGAACGCGTCGGTGTGGGTGAAGGAGCGGATCGCTTCGCGGATGAACGGTCCGAGGGGGGTGGCGCCGGTCGTCTCCGCGTCCAGCTCCCGTACGACCTCGTCCCCCACGGCGTCGGCCACGGCGTCGCGGACGGCGGGGTCGGTGGCGAGCGGGGCCACGGTGTCGACGTAGCGGCCGGTGTCGGCGAGGGCCGCCGCCCAGGCGGCAAGGGTGCCGCAGGGGGTGAGGAGGCAGGTGAGGGTGAGGAGGGCGGCGGAGAGGGTGTTGCGGAGGCGGGTGCTGTGGGGGGCCACGCCCTCAGTCAAGGGGGCGGGTGGTGGGGGCGCGAGTGCTGGCGGCCCGAACGGGCGGTCCGTCATCCGCGGGCAGTCGTGCCTCCCCCAGTGCCTCAAAGGCCTGGGAGGTACCCCCAGGGCGGCACGGGTGGGCGGTGGGGGTACCTCCCGCTCATGGGGGTACCTCCCGCTCGAGCGAAGCCGAGAGTGGGGGAGAAGCCGAGAGTGGGGGAGGCACCCCGTGAGCGCCGGGCCGCGCGAGCCGCCCCCGGCCCGCACCGACGCGGGCTCCCGGCGACGCGTCCGGGCGCGAGGGCGGCCGCGCAGGGGACCGGCGCTGCGCCTCACCCCACCCGGTGGCCCGTCGCGTCCTCGTGGGTGTAGAAGCGGTAGAACATCGTCACGAAGACTCCCGCCGCGACCAGCAGGCCCAGGATCGTGGAGCGCAGGACGCCGGGGCTGGGGGCCTGGATGACCAGGAAGCCGAGCGCGCTGCCGATGAGGGCGGCCCAGAGCACCGCGTGCAGTTCGCGCCGCACCTTCGGGGCCAGGGCGAGGAGCGCCATGAACAGCAGCGAGAACACGAGGCCGGCGAAGAAGCCGTACAGGAAGTTCTCCACGGTGATCGGCCCGCCGTAGCGGCGGTTGGCCGCCACCCAGTAGCCGTACACGACTCCCAGCAGGACGGGTACGACGACCTTCGCCACCCGGTGGGTCCGTGCGCCGAAGACGTCGGTCGTGCGGGCCGGCTCGAGCATTCCCCGGGGCCGGGGTGCCGCGTGCGCCATGAGAGCACTCCTCTCTCCTCGCCCCCGCCTACCAGGGCACACCTCCCCGGGCCGGTCGGCAACCGGGGACCGGATGCGGGCCGCACGACGCCGTGTTTCGCTGGGGCCGTGAGTCAGGGCAGCGGGGGACAGGGCCCGCGCGACGTCGTGCACCGGCACGAGATGCTGCGGCTGAGGGGCCGCAGCGTCGCCTGGGTGCCGCCGTTGCTGCTGCTCGTCGTCATCGTGTTCATCGACCACCACACCGGCGGCGAGTTCCGGACCGTCTCCTGGATCGTGCTGGTGCCGGGCATCGCCGCCGCGATCTGCGGGGTGTGGGGAACGGCCCTGTTCGCCGTGCTCGCGGTGGCCACGTACACCGTCGTGGACAGCGCCTGGCCGCACCAGTTCCAGGCGGGGCTGCCCGACTTCATCCTCGTCGCCGCCGGCGGCGTCCTCGCCACGCTGGCCTGCTGGGTGCGGGTGCGCGGTGAGCGCAGCACGCTGCACATGCGGGACGTCACCGAGACCGTACGGCGTACCGTGCTGCGCCCGCTGCCGCCGGACTGGGGCGGCCTGGAGCACGCCGGGATCTACCTCACCGCGGACACCCAGGCCCGCGTCGGCGGCGACTTCTACGACATCCAGCCGGGCCCGCACGGCACCCGGGTGCTCGTCGGTGACGTCCAGGGCAAGGGACTGGGCGCGGTGGAGACGGCGTCGGTGCTGCTCGGGGCGTTCCGCGAGGCCGGCTACCACGAGGCCGACCTGACGGTCGTCGCGGACCGGCTGGAGACCCGGATGCTGCGGCACCGCGAGTACACCACCGCCCTCGGCCGGGGCGAGCGCGACCGGTTCGCCACCGCCGTCCTGCTCGGTTTCCCCCCGGACCGGACCGACGTCGTGGACGCCGTCGTCTTCGGGCACGAGCCCCCGCTGGCCGTCGGCCCCGACGGCGTACGGTCCCTGCCGGCCGACGGGGGGCTCCCGATCGGCTGCCGCGACCTCGCCCCCGGCCGGCCGCCGGTGTGCCGGGTGCCGGTCGCCGACGGTGAGACGCTGCTGCTGGTCACCGACGGCGTGACCGAGGCGCGGGACGGCGCCGGCGACTTCTACCGGCTCGTCGACGACCTGACCCGGGCGGTGGCGGCGGACCCGCGGGTCGTCGCGCCGGGCCGGCTGGTCGCCGTCGTACGGGACGGGACGCTGCGGCACAGCCGGGGGCACCTGGTCGACGACACCACGGCCTTCGCGGTACGACGGATCCACGCGCCCGGCCCGCCCCGCCTCTCCCGCGCGCCGGGGGGCGAAGGCCCCGAAGGGGGACGTTCACCCTACTGACACCACCCTTCGCAGCCGCAGCGGTTACCGTGCTGCCGTAGGTGATCGACAGGGGAGGGGACCATGCCCGGAACCGTGCTGCTGCTGGCGGCCTCGCCGCTGGGCCGCGGGCGGCTGGTGGACGCGGCGTCCGTGCTCCCGGTCCTCGCGGCGGTGCCGCCCGCCGTGCTGTCCGGCGCGGAGACCGCGAACGTCGTCGAACTCGCCGACCCGCTGGAGCCGCAGGCCGTACTGACCCGGCTGCGCGCCGCCGCCGCGGCGCCCGGACCGCTGACCGTGTACGTCACCGGCCAGCTCCAGCTCGACCGCCGCCAGCGGCTGCCGCACCTCGCGCTGGCCCGGACGACCGCGCCCACCGTGCGGTACACCGGGCTGCCGTGGCACTGGTTCCGGGAGGAGCTGCGGCTGCGTCCGGCGGGCGCGACGACGCTCTTCCTCGATCTGCACGCCGACCCGGAGACCTGGCGGGCGCTGAGCGCGCCGCGCCCGCCGGGCCCGTCCCCGCTCGACTGCGGACCCGACAACGCCGTCTACGGCCGTGTCGCGCCCCCGCCGTCCCGTCGCGGGGTCGCGGCGCCGGAGTACATGAAGGCGGTCGCGACGATCCTGCGCAGCGGATGGCGTCCGCCGGACGAGGAGCTGCACCAGCAGGCGCTGACGCGGATCGCGCCGGAGAGCACGGGCACGGAGCTGCTGCTGGCGCGGCCCGGTCCGGTGCCGGGGGACCCGCACGCGGCGGTCACCGCCGCCGTGCGCTCCGGCCGGCACGCGGACGCCGACGCGCTCGCCGCGCGGCTGGAGCAGGCGGCCCACCTGGCGCACGGGCCCGCCTCCGAGGAGGCGCTGCACTGGACGGAGGTCCGGGCGGACCTGGCGATGCTGGCCGGGGACGCGGCGCGCAGCTGCCGTACCTGGCTGGCCGTCGCGAGCGCCCGGCTGACCGCCGGGCAGCCGGCGGACGCGCCCGCCGTCGAGACGGCCGTGGACCGGGCACACCACCAGTGGGGCCGGATCGGCGACCCGGCCCGTGCCCGCGAACTCGGCTCGGTCCTCGCGGAGCTGCGCGGCCGGGTGCCGGGGCGGCGCGAGGGCGCCCTGGACCATGTGCGGCGTCAGCTGCGGCAGTTGCAGACGCAGGGCTGAGCGCCGGACGGCCCGGAACACGACGCCCCGCCGGGATGCGTGTCCCTACCGGACCGCCTCCGCCTCCGCCACCGGTGCCGTGGTCCGGCGGTCCGGTTCGGGGTCGGCGGCCTCGACCGGGCCCGCGTTGGCCGCCAGGACCAGCGCCGCGACCGCGACGACGGCCGCGGCGAGACCACGGGCGTAACGTTCGGTGGTGCGCGTGGGTTCCAGCACGGCGACCTCCCAACAGCGACGGGTTAAGCACGTTTAATTCGCGGTTTAACCTAGGGGTTGTCGGACACGAACGGCAAGAGGCACTGGGGGAGTTGGCGTGGGGGAACGGGACGAGCCGGCGACCATCGGGCGGCGGGTGCAGCAGTTGCGGGTGGAGCGCGGGCTGACGCAGAGACAGCTGGCGGAGCCGGTGTACACGCCCGCGTACGTCTCCACGCTGGAGGCGGGCCGGGTGCGCCCCTCCGACGACGCGTTACGGCATCTCGCCGACCGTCTCGGAGTCGCGTTCGACGAACTGGCCACCGGGCGTTCCGCCCGGCTCGTGACCGAGCTGCACCTGCGGCTGACCGAGGCGCAGCGCACGCTCGCCGTCGGCGAGACGGAGGCCGCGGTGGAGCAGTACGCCGGGCTGCTCGCCGAGGCGGAGGCGCACGGCCTGGCCGAGGAGCAGGCCGCCGCGCTGCTCGGGCTCGGGGAGTGCGCCCTGGAGACCGGCGAACTGGCCGAGGGACGTGAGTACTTCGAGCGGTCCGAGGCCCGGCTCGCCGAGGCACCGCTGCCCGCACGGGTGCCGGCGCTGCGCGGACGGGCCGTCGCCCACTACCTCGCGGGCGAACTGCGGTACGCGGTCTACCTCCTGGAGTCCACGATCGACGAGCTGAACCGGGGCGGCCTGCACGACCCGGACGCGCTGCTGCTGCTCTACGCCAGCGCGATCGGCCCGTACATGGACATGGGCGCGCACGCGCGGGCCGCGCAGGCGGCGGAGTTCGCGCTGGCGCTCGCGCCGCAGTCCGGCGACCCGGCGCTGGTGGCGCGCATGCACCGGTCGGTGGCCCGCACCCTGCTCGCCGAGGGCCGCATCGCCGAGGCGGACGCCTCGCTGGCCAAGGCGGCCGAGCTGTACCGCGGGCTGCAGCTCCGCACCGAGCTGGCCAACTGCCACTGGATGCGCGGCTACGTGTACGCGCAGAACGGCGAACTGGAGCGCGCCGAGGAGGAGATGCGCGAGGCGCTGGCGATGCTGTCGGCCAAGCGGGCGTCCCTCTACAGCAGCCAGGTGACCGTCGAACTGGCCGACGTGCTGCGCCGGCGCGGCAGCACCCGGGAGGCGGCGGCGCTGCTGGAGGACGTGCTCGGCGGTCTCTCCCCCGAGCGGGGCGCGGTGCACGCGGCGGCGGCGCACCGGCTGCTCGGGATCATCGCCGAGGACGCCCGCGACGCCGAGCGGGCCGAGGAGCACTACGTGCGCGCGATGAGCCTGCTGGAACGCGCGGGCGCCGCCGGTGACCTGGCCGACCTGTGCCGCCTCCTCGGTGACCTGCTGCGCCGCACCGGCCGCGTCGAGGCGGCCCTGGACGCCTACCGCACCGGCCTGGGCCACCGCACGGCCCCGGGTACGACCACACTGGGCCCGGCGCCCGCCCAGCCCCCGGTGTGAACGGCGGGCGCGGGCCGGGCAGGACGGTCGTCCCCGCGTCCGTGGCGTCGGGCCCTCCCCTCAGGAACCCGCCACGGCGTCGGCGGCCTTCCGCACGGCCGCGTCCAGCGCCTCGCGTTCCTCGTTCAGCCGCTCCGGCCACCCGGGTGACCTCCCGGCAGGCGGTGCCGGCCGTCCGAGGCCGGACCCGGTGGGGACCGGGGCCGGCCTCGGAGCGTCTGCCGGGCGAACGACGCGTTCCCGTTCTCCGTGGGGGAGAGGTCCGTCCGCGAGCGCGGGCCCGACCGGTCCGTGCGCTGGTTTCCGCGGTCGGGCCCCCACGGTCAGCTCTGCCGGCGGGCCAGCCTCTTCGCGGCCTCACGGCGCTCGGGCCGGAAGGGGTCGGGGCCGGAGCCCGCGCCCCGGCCGGGCACCGCCGTCCGGCGACGGAGCCCGGCCGCCACACGGGCGAGCCGCTCGTCACCCGGCTTGGCGTCGATGTAGAAGAGGGACTCGTCGGGGACCGTGTCGTCCCCGCCCCAGCGGACGACGCCCGCGCAGTCGACGAGGATGCCCCGGACGACCGTGAGCTGGTTCGGGAAGAACCCGCCCCGGGCGCCGGAGGGGTAGAAGCCGGGCCGTATCTGCACCGCGGTACCGGACGCCTGGTTGGACTCGGCGAGGCCCCCGCGGATCTCCGACGGGTGGCGCCAGCCGATCACGTCGCCGGCTCTGAGTTCGTCGACCTCGTAGTGGAAACGGCGGATCACGTGCACCAGTACCGACTCGACGTCGCCGAGGCGCAGCCGCACCCCGCGCAGCGGAGTGCCGGGGACGGGGCAGGTCCACACGCTGCCGGCGTCGTCGGCGACCTTCTCCATCTCCCATCCGTTGAGGGACGGCTTGCCGGTGTGGACGCGCTCCTGCTCGGCCCGGTGACGGCGCAGGGCCTCCGAGATGTCGATCGGGGCGGGCGGTGTCGGTGAGGTGGGCGCGGACAGGGGGGTGGCGGCGAGGGCAGGACTGCCGGTGAGGCCGACGACAGTCATGCCTGCCGCGACGGCGGTGGCCTGCTTCAGGGCGGCACGACGCGATATGGGCATGTGTGGGAGGCTTTCTGTCATGGCCGAGGGATCTCGGCGTACAGCATCGGATCGATCGTGAACGCGACCGCGGGCGCGACGAGCGCCGCGGCGGCGACGAGCGCGTACCAGGCGCGGAAGACGTTGACCGCCTGGACGACCAGGTAGTTCGCGAACACGCACATCAGCAGGTACGGGACGGTGAGGAGGACGATCGCCGCGACGGCCGGTCCCATGCCGTCGTCGGTGTCCGCGGGGGACGGCTGCTCCGCCCAGCCGTGCCGGGGGAGCACCCACGTCTCGAGGAGGCGCCACGGCATGTCGATGACGCTGTTGCCGACGTAACCGAGAAGCAGGTTGACGACGACGGCGAGACCGAGGGTCGCCGTCACACGGCTCCGGGTGGTGCGCAGTTCGGCCAGGACCGTGTTCTCCCCCCGTCCCGCACCCGTCACCAGACGTCGCCCCGGGAGAGCGCGTTGTACTTCTCGAACGTCCCGTACACCTGGAGCCGCTTCTCCGCCTCCGTCTCGGCGTTCGAGGTGTCGCCCTGGTAGTACTTGAGGTAGTCGAAGACGTTCTGGGGCGAGGAGGTCAGACTGGGGCGGGGCACGCCGTACTTGACCGCGTGGTAGCGGTGCACGTAGCCGACCTGCCGGATGTTGAACTCGGGGTCCTCGTTCAGCTGCTGCCAGATCGCCCACACGTCGGCGTCGCTGGCGGGGTCGCGTGTCGCCCCGCTGAGGACACCGTCCCTGATGGCCTGGTTGCGGGCGTTGATGGCGGTGGCCGCGAAGATCTGGCCGGGTCCGGTGCTGGCGTCCCGCTTGATGAACTTGTCCGCGAGCGGCGGGACGGTCTGCACGCCCGAATGGTAGACGCGGACGCCGATGTCGCCCAGGTAGTCGAGGGACGTGTCGTAGTGGCGGGTCTCCCAGAACACGGGCACCTGGATCAGGGACTTGCGCATCCTCAGGGCACGGGCCATACCGGTGATCAGCGCGTCGTTGTGCAGCACCAGGTCGAGGCTCTGCTTGATCGACCACTTGGTGTTGGCCGAGGTCTCCCCGATGCCGATGTCCTTCATCGTCTGCCGGATCTCCAGCAGCAGCGCCTCGTGCGCCTCCGTCGGGAGCTCGCTGTCGAGAAGCGTGTCGGGGGCGATCGGGTCGAAGCTGTTCTCCCCGATGTCCCGCCCCGACGCGATGTTGTGGTCGATCTCGATCTGTCCGTCACCGGACCCCACGGTGCGGGTGACGATCTGGTCGTACGCCCAGTTGGCGGGCATGGCGTAGCCGAGGTTGCCGGAGTAGCCGGACGACATGTCGGACACGAACGACGCCGAGGCGTACCCGGCGGCCGAGACGCGGGAGCACACGTTGCGCGTCCCGTACACACCGATGCGGTACGCGTCGTCGATGTGGGCCATCTCCTGGGCGATGGCCCGGAAATAGGGCAGGACCCACTCGGTGATCTCGTAGTCCTGGGTGTCGTAGTCGACGGCGAAGAAGATCCGCGCGCCGTGCTTGAAGCCGTGCTTCGCCGCCTGGGCCACGGCCAGTCTGGCGTCGGCCGTACCCTGCTCCGGACGGAAGTAGTCGGCGGAGTCGGCGAAGGTCTGGAAGATCGGGTAGCAGCGCAGCCCGTTGTCGGCGATCGTCTTCAGCTCGCCCGGCTGGATCTCCTTGTGCACCAGGTCGCCGCTGGGGGTGGGGTCCGGGTTGTACAGGTACCGTCCGACGTACTTGATGCCCTCGGACCTCAGTGTCTGCGCGCGCGCCGGAGTGATCAGCGTGACCCCGTCGCACGCCTCGCCCCTGCGGGACTGGTCGCCGTAGGAGACCAGCAGCGACGACCAGGTCTGGAAGTCGCCGATGCCGCTGACGGGCAGCTTCACGAACGACTGGAACGCCTCCACGCCGACTTTGACGTCACCGGTGAAGTTCCCGAAGGGGACGTTGCGCGCGTTGAGGATCATCGCGGCCGTGAACAGTTTCGCCCAGGTGCCGACGGTGCCGACCGCGACGGTGTGGTTCCTCAGGCCGGCCTGGGTGCCGGGGCCGAAGTTGCCGTTGGCGGTGCCGTCGGCCATCCCCAACTCGTACTGGATGGCGAAGAGAAGTGACTTGGCGACGTCGCGGGAGTGGTGGCCGTCGCAGGGGATGACGAAGAAGTCCCTGCGGTGGATGTAGTGCCCGTTGAGCCACTGCTGGATCGAACGGATGGTGTCGGAGCCGCTGTTGACGGTGACGTAGGCGTCCATGTTCAGCAGGCCCTTGAAGACCTTCGGAACCAGGTCGGAACCGGGGTACACCGAGTCCACGCCCATGTCCGCCTTGAGCCGCGCGACGGACGAGGCGACCCGGTCGCTGTACTTTCCGTCGATGCCGCCGCCGTCGTACCCCTTGCAGTACAGACCGGACTGGACGATGCGTATGAAGTCGGCGGACGGCGCCGTCGAGGCGTTGATGACCGGGTGTCTCGACTGCAGCGTGGAGAGCGTGCCGGGGCCGAAGTTGTTCGACAGCGTGTCGATGCCGAGTTCCCACTGGAGAGCGCGGGTCAGGGCGTACATGACCGGCCACCCGGTGCGCCCGTTCTCCTCGACCGTCATTCCTATGCGGCTGCCGTAGACGCGGTTGACGAACTTCTGGGCGTTGAGAACCATTTCGTCGGCCATGGGGAGCGGCTTCTCCTTGAGTGGTCGCGGTTCGGCGAGGTGAGGAGCGAAGGGGCGAACAGGCCGGGGAGCGTGCGTGGCCGCCCGGGGCCACGGTGCGTTCAGTGGCGGGGGGACGGGCTGCGCCGGTGCGGACGACGCGGGCAGCCGGCACCGGTGTGAAAGGCGGACTCCCCCATGGCGACGCTCTCCCCCGTCAACGAATGATGTGTCGAACCTGAGTTCGAGGAGTCATCCTCTTCGGCCCGGTGATCACCATAGGTGGACGGTGAAGGAAGGGTGCAAGATCCGTAAAGAAGGATGGCGTGATCACGCCGCCGTCGCCGGGGTTCGGGGAGAAGTGGGCAATCGTTCGGTTTTTTCCCGTGTTCTCCCTGCGTCCTTCCTGTGCGGTGACGGAGGACCGGGGCGCTCCGGTCGGCCGGGCACGGGACGGGATGGCGCGAAACCGACCATGTCCATGCCCGGTGGAACGGGTGGCCGCGCCGTCCGCGTGCGGGCCGGTCGGAGGCTCGGGAACGGGCCGAGGCGCGGGTTTCGGAGCGGGGCGGTCCGGGTAGTCGGGGGCTCACTTCCGGGGGTGAACGACCGAAGGAGGCGGTGGGCGTGCGGCCCGGGGACGACCCTGGGGGCGAGCCGGACAGGGACGACGAGTGGGTGCTCGGTGCGATCGCCGCGGAGCTGCGTGACACCGAGCCGGCCGCCGTGCCGGGGCGGCTGTGCGCGGTGGCCGTCGAGCTGCTGCCGGTGGACGGCGCGAGCGTGTCGCTGCGCGGTGACGGGCTGCTGCCCGTCCAGCTCGGCGCCTCCGGTCCGCAGGCCGCGCGTCTGGCCCAGCTCCAGGCCACCCTGGGCGACGGCCCCTGCCGCCATGTCCTGGAGGCCGGCGCGCCGGTTTTTGCACGCGACCTCGCCGCCGCCGGCTGCGCCGACCGCTGGCCCGTCTTCGCCCAGCAGGCGCTCGGCGCCGGAGTGCGCGCCGTGTACGCGCTCCCCCTCGGCAGCGGCGCCGTCTGCGTCGGCTCCCTCGACCTCTACCGCGACACCCCCGGCGGACTCACCGACGGCCAGCTCCGGGTGGCCCGGCTCCTCGCCGGCGTCATGACGGCGGCGCTGACGGACCTGCCGTACGGCCTCCGGGGCGACGACGAACCCTGGCTCAACGGACTGGCCGCCGACCACGACCGTGTCCACCAGGCCGTCGGCATGATCATGGCCCAGCTGGGCGTCGGCGCCGACGAGGCCCTGGCCCGGCTGCGCGCCGACGCCTTCGCCCACGGCCGCACGGCCCTGGAGGTCGCCCTGGACGTGGTGGCCCACCACCGCCGCTTCGACACACCCTGACCACGCGCCTGCCTACTCTTTACGGTCATGGACATAGCCATCCTCTTCCTCACCTGCGTCGTGATCCTCGGCGTCGCGTCGATCCAGAACCACCTCTCCCGGGCGGACCGCCGCGCCGCCCGCGTCGAGCGCAAACTCGACGCGGTGATGGAGCACTTGGGCCTCCGCGAGGAGATCCCGGGGAGGGACGAGATCCTCGACCTCGTACGCCGGGGCAAGAAGATCCAGGCGATCAAGCTCTACCGCGAGAACACGGGCGCGGACCTGGTCGAGGCCAAGCAGGCGGTGGACCGCCTGGGCTGAACCGCCCACCGGCCCGCCCGAGCGGTCAGCGGGCCGCCCCGGGGAGTTCCTGGGTGCCGATGACCGACAGGAGACCGAGCAGCTCGGCGCTGTCGGTGCCGACCGCCGGGGTGAACCACAGGAGCCGCTGCCGGCCGTCCTCGCTGAACAGGTTGAGACAGTTGACCTCGACCACGCCGAGGGCGGGGTGGACGATGCGCTTGCGGTCGTCCCGGCGGAACGCCACGTCGTGCTCGGCCCACAGGGCGGCGAACTCGGCGGAGCCGTCGAGCAGCGAGCCGACCAGCGAACGCACCTCCGCGTCCTTCGCGTTCCGCCGGGCGGCGGCCGCGCGCAGGTCGGCGACGAAGGCGCGGGACTGGGCCGCGTGATCGGCGGGCGGATACATCCGCCGGGCGTCGGGCTCGGTGAACCACCGGTGGACGAAACTGGCCCGCACCCCCCGGAAACCGGAGTGGTCCCCGAGCAGCGCCACCGCGAGCGGATTCTGTACGAGGGTGACGTGCAGGTCGGTGATGACCTGCGCCGGTGTCGACGTCAGCCGGGTGAGCAGGTCGAGCATCCCGGGGTGCACGTGCGAGGCGGCTCCGCCCTGCACCGGCACCGGGCGGTTCGCCAGGTGGTAGAGGTGGTCGCGCTCGTCGGCGGTCAGGCGCAGTGCCCTGGCCAGCGCGGCGAGCATCTGCTCCGACGGCTGGGAGCCGGCTCCGCGCTCGAGCTCGTTGTAGTAGTCCACCGACGCCCCGGCGAGCTGCGCGACCTCGTCACGGCGCAGCCCGGGCACCCGGCGCCGGGGCCCGGAGGGGAGCCCGACGTCGGCCGGACGGATCCGCTCCCGCCGCGACCGCAGGAAGGCACCCAGCTCGGCGTGTCTCACAGAACCCATGCCCCCATGCTGCATCCGGCCGGGCGGCCGGCACAGGGGACGACATCCCCTGGTTCCGCCGCCCGGCGGCGCGCACCGTGGAGGACGTCACCTTCGAAGAACTCGAAGAACTCGAAGAACTCGAAACAGGAGTAACGGTCATGCCCTTCGCCCACTTCAAGGTCCCCGCGGGGACCCTCACCGCCGAGGACAAGAAGAAGATCGTCGAGCGCACCACCGACCTGTACGCGGAGATCTACGGTGAGCGGGCCCGGCCCACCACCGTCGTCCTCGTCGACGAGGTCGCCGACGGCGGCTGGGGCGTGGCCGGCAACGTCCTGACCGCCGCCATGCTCAACGGCGACGCCTGACCCGCCGCCGGAAAGGCGGAGGAGGGGTCCCGCCCGTCAGACCCGTACCCGTGCCTGCCGGCCGACGTCCGCCAGGCGGTCCGCGCCGAGCTGGGTCATCGCCTGGGTGACCTCGGGCAGGACCGCGCCGAGGCCGCCGTTGGTGAGGGTGATCGTGTCCTCGCCCACGCGGACCGCCGCGAGGTTCACGGTGAGGTACGCCGGGGCTCCGTCGGACGCCTTCCCGGTCATCGTCAGCCGCAGTCCCGCCCGTGCGTCGCCGGCCTCCGGCAGCGGGAGCTCCGCCACCTCGACGAGCTGGGCACCGGCCCGGACGGTGGTCGCCTCGAACCGCTCGCACTTCTCCGGCAGCGTCCTCATCCAGGCCAGGACGCGGTCCACGTCGGCGGGCGGGTGCGTGGCGACCTGGTAGCGGAGCTGGGAGTCGTTGTAGGCGTCGTCGAGCGTGGAGACGGCGCTCGGTCCGGTCGGCGGGCCGAACAGCTCCTCCGTGTAGAGGACGTCGAGCAGCCGGCGGCAGTCGGCGTCCTCCGTCCTCGCCTTGAGCATCCCGTCCCGCCAGGTCGCCGCGCCCCGGCTCGCCATCCACGGCTCCCCCAGGTCCGCCTCCGTGATCAGTGCCGCCCGCAGCTGCTCCTCGCTCAGCGCCTGAGCGGAGGGTGAGGGCCGGGCGGCGGGGGAAGCCGCCGGGGACGCGGGAGCGGAGGCCGCCGGGGGCTCGGACACGCCCGCGGGCAGCGCGCGCGGCACCTCCCGGTCGCCGGCCACGCACGCCGCCGCGGTCAGCAGGGCCGTCACCGACAGCGCGGCGGCGAGGAGGGCGCGGGCGGCGGCCGGGGCGTGGGTCATCGGGGTGCCTCCTGGGGGAACCGGGCCGTCCACGAGCGGACGTGCTCCTACGGCACCACCGGGCCGCCCGCCCCACCAGCGCGGCGGGCCGTCCGGGTGAGCCGCCCGGAGGGAAAACGGCTCGCCCTCCGCCCCTCCCCCTGTTAGCGTCACCGGTATGCAGCGCGCCCACTCGTCCCGCACGACGACGCCGGACCAGGTCCCGGCGCGCTGACAGCTGACCACTGACGAAGCCCCGGGGCGAGTGCCCCGGGGCTTCGTCGCGCGTGGTGCTCGCCTCCCGGACACGAGGAGCCCACCGTGCGGCACGACCACCGACGTCTCGGCCGTGAACTCGGCCTGTTCGACACCGACCCGCTGATGGGCGCGGGCCTGCCGTACTGGCTGCCCGACGGCGCCGTCGTACGGCACACCCTGGAGGAGTACGTCCGCGAGGCGGAACGCGCGGCCGGGTACCGGCACGTGTACTCGCCGGTGCTCGGCAAACGCGAGCTGTACGAGATCTCCGGGCACTGGGACCACTACAGCGAGGACATGTTCCCGCCCATGGAGCTGGGCGCGGAGCAGGTCGTCCTGCGGCCCGGTCTCTGTCCGCACCACGCCCTCATCTACCGCTCCCGCTCCCGCAGTTACCGCGAGCTGCCGTTGCGCCTGGCCGAACTGGGCGGCATGTACCGCTCCGAGCCGTCCGGGGTGCTGGGCGGACTGACCCGGGTACGGGCCATCCAGCTCAACGACGCGCACATCTTCTGCACCCTGGAGCAGGCCGTCGAGGAGGCCCGCGCCGCCCTCGCGCTCATCTCCCGCGCCTACGCCGACCTCGGCGTCCGCGCCGCCCGCCACCGCCTCTCCCTGCCGGGCGGCGGCGGCAAGTACGTCGCCGACCCCGCCCTGTGGGAACGGGCCACCGCCCTCCTGCGCGAGGTCCTGGACACCTCCGGGGTCGAGTACGAGGCCGTCGAAGGGGAGGCCGCCTTCTACGGGCCGAAGATCGACGTGCAGATCACCGACCCGGCGGGCCGCGAGTCCACCCTGTCCACCGTGCAGATCGACTTCCACCAGCCGGAACGCTTCGGCCTGCGCTACACCGGCCCCGACGGCGCCCGGCACCGCCCCGTCATGGTGCACCGCAGCGTCATCGGCAGCGTGGAACGGGCGGTCGCCCACCTCCTGGAGCAACACGGCGGCGCCCTCCCGGTGTGGCTGGCACCGGTGCAGCTCGCGGTACTGCCGGTGGGCGAGGCGCAGGAGGAGCGGGCGTACGACGTCGTACGGCGGGCCGGCGAGCTGGGCCTGCGGGCGGCGGTGACCGCAGCCGGCGAGGGCAGCCTGGGCGCCCGGATCCGCCGGTCCCGGCTGGTCCCGTACCAGGCGGTCCTCGGCACCCGGGAGGCCGAGGACGGGCTGCTCGCCGTACGGCTCAGGGACGGGAGGCGGCCCGGCGCCCTGCCCGTGGAGGAGCTGCTGCGGCGGATCGCGGAACGGGCGGACCGGCGGGGTACCGCGCTCTGGGACCCCGCGTGAGACCGCGGGCACACACCCACAGCGGGTGGTGCCCGGAGGCCGGGGGGCCGGGGCGGCCGGGCGGGGCGCCGGGCTCCGGGACGCCGCGTAGGGTCGGCAGTCACGTGCACAGGCGGAAGGAGTCCTCGTCGTGACCAACGGTCGGCCCGTCCCGGTGATCATCGACTGCGACACCGGTGTCGACGACGCCCTGGCCCTGCTGTTCGCCGTACGCCACCCGGGGATCGACCTGCGCGCGGTGACCTGCGTGGCCGGGAACACCGACGTGGACGGTGTCGTCCGCAACACGCTGACCGTGCTGGAACGGGCGGGCGCTCCGGAGATCCCGGTGGCGCGGGGTGCCGAGCGCCCGCTGATCGAGGCGGCGCGCTCCGCCCGTCACGTCCACGGCCACGACGGCATGGGCGACCTCGGCCTGCCCGCCCCGCGCCGCACCCCCGCCGACGTGGACGCGGTGACCCTGCTGCGCCGGGAGATCCTCGCCTCCCCGCGCCCGGTCACGCTCGTGCCCACCGCCCCGCTCACCAACATCGCCCTGCTGCTGCGCACCCACCCCGAGGTCACCCGCAACATCGAGCGGATCGTGTTCATGGGCGGCGCTGCGGCGGTCGGGAACGCCACGCCGGTCGCCGAGTTCAACGTCTGGCACGACCCGGAGGCCGCCGCGATCCTGCTCACCGCGGGGGTGCCGATCACGATGTACGGCCTGGACGTGTTCACCCGGGTCGTCGTCCCGGCGGCGGACGTGCGCCGGCTGCGCGCGAGCGGCGAACCGGGCACCCGGCTCGCCGGGGAGCTGCTCGCGCACCGCCCCGCCACGCCGGGCAGCCGCCCCGACGACCCCGCCGAGGACGCCGGCGGCCTCGGCGACGCGGGCGCGCTGTGCGCGGTCGCCGACCCGGAGGGCCTGACCACCCACCGGCTCCCCGTCGAGGTCTCCCTGGCCCCCGGACCGGCCCGGGGCCAGACCGTGGTCGACCGCCGCCCCCGCGCCGGCGAGTCCGAGATCCACGAGGGCACCCGCGAACAGCCCCTGGTGGACGTCGGCCTGGACGTGGACGTGGCCCGCTATGTCCGGCTGTACCTGGCGACGGTCGAGCGCGCCCCGGAGTAGCCGTTCACCGGGGGCGGCCGGAGGTCACTGCTTCGGGCCGGTGCTCTCGTCGTACACGGGCGGCTGCGCCTGGATGCCGAAGGTGGCCGATCCGGCGTCCTCGAACCGCAGGGTGATCTCGGTGGCGTCGCCGCCCCTGATCACCTGGCGCACGTCCCGCAGGATCAGGTGGTCCTTGCCGGGTTCCAGTTCGACCAGGTCGTTCTCGGGCAGCTCCACGCCGTCCGGCAGGCGCTCCTCGTCGGCGTCGACGACGTCGACGGACTCGGCGATCGGCGAACTCGCGCCCACCAGCCGGTCGTCCCCGCCGCCCTTGTTGTAGAGCCACACGTACACGGGGACGTCGTCGCCCGGCTGCCACGGGTCGCCCGTCGGTTCGGCCAGGTGCGCGTACCGGATCATCAGGTCACCGACGCGGGCGTTCTGCCCCGGCGCGTCCCAGTCCGGGAGGGAGAAGTCCTCGTCCGCGCCGCAGCCGCTTCCCGCCAGGGCGAGGGTGACGGCGAGCGCGGTCGCCGCCAGACCGTGCCGGGCGCGCGGTGTGCGGGAAAGGGCCATGGTCGCTCGTTCCTCTCGCGGGTCACCGTCCTCCGCGCTGAGTAGCCCGGGCGGACTCCGGCAAACCGGACGGAAAGGATCCCGCCACACCGTCGGGGAATGGCTCCCCGCTGTCGGTGTGTTCGCTTTTACGGTGTTGTGGACAGATTCTCTGCCGGTACCCGCACGCACCCAGAGGAGACCGCGTGACCGATCGCACCCCCACGCCCGACCCCCGGCCGCCGCACCCCGCCCCCGACGCCACGCCCGACCTCTCCTCCAGGAACCCCGACTGGTGGCGGCAGGCCGTCGTCTACCAGGTCTACCCCCGCAGCTTCGCCGACGCCGACGGCGACGGACTCGGTGACCTGCGCGGCATCACCCGGCGCCTCACCCACCTCGCCGCGCTCGGCGTCGACGCCCTGTGGCTGAGCCCCTTCTACCCCTCCGAGCTCGCCGACGGCGGCTACGACGTCGCCGACCCGCGCGACGTCGACCCGCGCCTGGGCACCCTCGACGACTTCGACGCGCTCGTCGCCGAGGCCCACCGGCTCGGCCTGAAGGTGATCGTCGACATCGTCCCCAACCACAGCTCCCACCAGCACGTCTGGTTCCAGGAGGCGCTGCGCGCCGGACCCGGCTCCCCCGCCCGCGACCGCTACGTCTTCCGCGACGGCAAGGGGGAGCGGGGCGAATTGCCGCCCACCGACTGGCAGTCCGTGTTCGGCGGCAGCGCCTGGCAGCGGGTGCCGGACGGACAGTGGTACCTGCACCTGTTCGCCGCCGAGCAGCCCGACCTGAACTGGGGCCACCCGGACGTCCGCGCCGACGTCCGCACCACCCTGCGGTTCTGGTCCGACCGGGGCGTGGACGGCTTCCGCGTGGACGTCGCGCACGCCCTCGCCAAGGACCTCGACGAGCCGCTGCGCGACCTCGGCGCCCCCGAGCTGAGCCGCGAGGGCGCCCTCGCCGACTTCCCGCCCGGCACCCACCCCTTCTACGACCGGGACGAGGTGCACGAGATCTACCGCGACTGGCGCAAGATCCTCGACGCCTACTCCCCGCCCCGGATGGCCGTCGCCGAGGCCTGGGTCCCCGGCGCCCGGCGCGCCCTGTACGCCCGTCCGGACGAACTGGGCCAGGCCTTCAACTTCGAGTACCTCCAGGCCGGGTGGGACGCGGAGGAGCTGCGCCAGGTCATCACCGACTCGCTGGAGACCGCGCACGCCGCGGGCGCCTCGGCGACCTGGGTGCTCTCCAACCACGACGTCGTCCGGCACGCCTCCCGGCTGGCGCTGCCGCCGGACACGGACGAGAACGCCTGGCTGCTGTCCGGCGGCCACGCCCCCGCCGTCGACCCGGACGCCGGACTGCGCCGGGCCCGCGCCGCCACCCTGCTGATGCTGGCGCTGCCCGGCTCGGCCTACCTCTACCAGGGCGAGGAGCTGGGCCTGCCCGAGGTCGCCGACCTGCCCACCGAGGTCCTCCAGGACCCGATCTGGGAACAGACGGGGCACGTCCGCAAGGGCCGCGACGGGTGCCGGGTGCCGCTGCCGTGGACGACGACCGGTCCGTCGTACGGCTTCGGGGCGGCCGGTGCCTGGCTGCCGCAGCCGCCGTCCTTCGCCGCGTACGCCGTCGAGGCACAGGACGGCGCCGAGGGCTCGACCCTGGAGCTGTACCGCACGGCCCTGCGCACCCGCCGCAAGCTGATCGACGGCGAGACGCTGACCTGGGCGGAGGAGACCCCGGCGGGGGTCCTGCAGTTCGACCGCGGCGACGGCTGGCGCTGCGTGACCAACCTGTCCCCCGATCCGGTCCCCCTCCCGGCGGGCGAGGTCCTGCTGACCAGCGCGCCCCTGGAGGACGGCCGCCTCGGCCCGGACACCACGGCCTGGCTCGGCCGCTGACCCGCACACCGCCCCGGTCCCGGCCCCGGCGGGCCGGGACCGGGGCGGTCAGGGCAGGTCCGTGGCCGGCCGGTCCTCCGGGGGCTCCCGGGACGGCTGCGGATGGCCGTCGGCCTCCAGCAGCGGGGCCCGGTGGCGCTCCGGACGGTGCAGGCCCTCCGGCGGGACGCGGCTGCGCGGCGCGTCGGAGACGCCCGGCAGCGGTACCGGACGGCGGGCGACCAGGTGTCCGACCCAGTGGCGTCCGCAGTGCTCGCAGGACGGGGCGCCGTCGGGGGTGTACGGGGAGGGGACGGCGGTGTTGTCCCGGTAGAAGTACTCCCACTCCTCCCCGCGGCCGTCCATGTTGCGCTGGACGTCGTAGTCCACGCTCCAGTGGTGCCAGCACGTGCCGCACGTGAACTCGACCCGTTCGACGGCAAGCTCGGTGATCACACCGGAACACCTCCCGCGCCCGTCTTGCTGCCTTTCAATGCCCTTTGTTCCACTGTGCCCCTCCCGCCGTCCGGTCCGGAAGCGGGTTCCGCGCCCGGCCCACCCGTACGGCCGTTCAGTGCGGGCGGCCCGCGCGGGCGCCCCGGCAGAATCGGCTCCGGGGGTGTCCGTGACGGCCGTACAGGGAGCCCGCCGACGATGAACAGGTCCAGCAGGACAGCGGCGGCCGCCGTGCTGACGGCGGCCGGGATCCTTGCGGGCGCGTGGCCGGCGGGCGGGGCCTCCGCCGACGGCGCCCCGGCGGCGCGCGACCGGGTGCTGTGGGGCGAGGTGACGATCCCGCCCGGCCGGGACGGCGTCGTCGAGGCCGCCGGACCCACCGGCCCCGCCCTCGGCGCCGGTTCCACGCTGACCCTGACCGCCCCCGCCGGGGCCCGGGTGACGGGTGTCCCCCTCGACGCCCCCGGCTACCAGGGCGCCGTGGCCGCCGACGGCCGCGGCGCCGTCTACACCGCGGTCTCGGCGGAGCGGCCCTGGCGGGCGGGCGCCTTCCCCTTCGTGCTGGCGGTCCCCGCGGGCGCGGTGCCCGGGACCCGGCTGGGCGGATGCGCCCTGCGGCTCGCGGACGCGGCCGGCGCGGTCCGGGCGACCGGCGGCTGCCAGGTGACCGTGGGGCTGGACGAGCCTGCCCTGACCCGCCCGGAGTCCGGTGTGCCGCTGGGCGCGCGGCCGACGGTCGCCGGTACGGCCCACCCGGGCGCGCGGATCACCGTCTCCGACAAGGACGGCCGCACGGTGTGCGCCGACACGGCGGGGCCCGACGGCCGCTGGAGCTGCGCTCCCGGTCCCGCCCTCCCGGCCGGCCCCAACCGGCTCCAGGCCACCGCCGCCCTGAACGGCGTGAGCGCGTCGAGCGAGCAGATCCAGATCACCGTGGGGGACGCCGCACCGGCCCGCTGACGTCACACGTGCCCGGGGCCTCCGCTGCCGAAGCCGCCGCTGGAGCCGGGCAGCCAGCGCTTGCGCTGCTGGTCCTTGCCCGTTCTGGTCGCGGAGTGGTGGAGCTCGTAGGGCATGAGACGTGAGCCGGTCCTCGACATGTCCGGCATCTCGTCCGGCTCGCGCATCTCCCGCATCTCGTGGACCGCGCCGCCGTCCGGCAGTCTCGGCTGCTCCTCCGGGGCGGGGCGGGGCTCCTCCCGGTCCATGTACCGCATCCCGACACGTACGGCCCAGATCAGCGCACCGGCCACGACCAGCCCGCCGATGAAGGCCGCGAAGACGGCCCACCTGTGCGTACTGACGGCCAGAACCACATACGTCGCCGTGTTCATGTCTCCGAGTATGGCCGAAGAAATGAGATAAAGCGCCCGGAATGTCCGATCCCGTCACGCTCGTGGCCCGTCCCGGCGGGCGCCCGTCCCCACGGCATGACAGATTGCGCCCAGAGGAAGGCCGGGACGGGCCGTCGCGTCCCCACGTGTGCAGCTCGGGGCCCGTACCCGGCCTTCCCGCCCCCGCACCCGACGGCACCGGCGCCCCCGCCTCCCGGCGCAGGACATCTGCCGTCGCCACGGCAGGTTTTCCATCGGGCCGACTAGAGTTCCTCCGTGGGGAACCCGTCCCCGTGGCGGACCGTGCCCACCGTGGTCCGCGGAAAGGTGCGTATGCCCTCGGAAGGTCAGCCGTACGCCGACGGCCGGCAGCCGGACCAGGACCGGCTCCCCGTCGCCGACCGGCTCGACGACGACCACTTCCCGGCCTACACCATGGGCAGGGCCGCCGAACTGGTCGGAGCCACACCCGCTTTCCTCCGGGCCCTGGGCGAGGCGCGGCTGATCACCCCGACGCGCTCGGAGGGCGGCCACCGCCGCTACTCGCGCCACCAGCTCAGGCTGGCCGCCCGGGCCCGCGAACTGGTCGACCAGGGCACACCGGTCGACGCCGCGTGCCGCATCATCAGCCTCGAGGACCAGCTCGAACAGGCCGAACGCGCCAACGAGGAGCTGCGCCGGCGCGACGTGGGGGCGGTCCGCGGACACCGCTGAAAATCTGTCCCCGCCGGAACAGTATTTCCGCTCCCGCTGAAGAAAATCTCTTTCCCTAAACACGCCACCGGTGTTTTATTCCAGTGATTTTCCTCGCTTGCCGTTGACTTTTTCCGTGCTAGGCTGACGTCAGTTGCAGTTGTGGTTGCCAGTTTGCTACCGGGTCTCCGGGCAGGTGATCATCGCGACGATGAAGGGATTCGTAAAGTGCGAGTCCCAGCACTGTCTCAGGAGAATTGATATGGCCACCGGTACGGTGAAGTGGTTCAACTCGGAAAAGGGCTTCGGCTTCATCGAGCAGGACGGCGGCGGCGCCGACGTCTTCGCCCACTACTCGAACATCGCCACCCAGGGCTTCCGTGAGCTCCAGGAGGGCCAGAAGGTCAGCTTCGACGTCACGCAGGGCCAGAAGGGCCCGCAGGCGGAGAACATCGTCCCCGCCTGACCCTGGCGCAGGGATTGCGAGAGCGGGGCCCGCACTTCGGTGCGGGCCCCGCTCTTTGTTTTCCGACCCCTTATCCGCTTTCATTCGGCGCGGGACCGACGTGACCGCAGCCCTTTCGCCCGCAGCGCGTCCACCGCGGTCCGCGCGGCCGTGCCGATCACCGCGTCGGCCGCCGGAAGAGTGGCCGCGGTGTGCGCGGTCCGGGTGAAAACGGCGACGGCGTAACGGCCCCCGTCCGGATACTCGACCACGCCGACCTCGTTGCGCAGGGTCGGCAGGCTGCCGGTCTTCCCGGCGACGTGCACGTCGTCGAAGGGGAAGCCCGACGCCAGGCGGTGCGGCCACACCTGCAGCCCCAGGATCCGCCGGACGGCCGCGCCGTGCTCCGGCGTGCACGCCTCGTCCCGCCACACGGCGGCCAGCAGCCGGGTCATGTCGCGCGGCGTGCTGCGGTTGGTGCGGGCCGGGTCGAGCGCCCGCAGCCGGGCGACGACCCGCGGGTCGGCGAGCGCCCGTGCCCCGTCGGGACCGGCGTCCTCCTTCACGGTGGCGAGCATCTCGCCGAAGGAGTGCACGGCGAGCGTCCGGGTGAGGCCGAGCCGGGCCGTCGTCGCGTTGACGGCGTCGAGGCCCACCCGGCGCAGCAGCAGGTCGGCGGCGGCGTTGTCGCTGACCGTCATCATCAGGAACGCCAGGTCGCGCAGGGACATCCGGACCGCGTCCAGCATGGCGGCGACCCCGGTGGGACCCGTGGTGCGCCCGGCGGGCGGGCACTCCACCTGCTCGGTGAGGTCCAGCAGGCCCGCCGCCGCCTGTTCGTGCAGCGTGACCAGGACGCACAGCTTGTGGACACTGGCCGTGGGGACCGGCTGGTCCGCCCCGGCGTCGAGCTGCGCCCCGGAGTCGATGTCGAGCGCGTGCAGCCGGCCGGTGACCCCGGCGTCGGCGAAGGCCGCGTGGATGCGGGCGAGGGCGTCGGTCACAGCCAGTACTCCGATGCCGGGCGCAGGTGCAGCGGGCGGGACGGTACGTCGGAGGTCGCTCCGGCGGTGGTGCGCAGCGCGTGCGTGGCCGCCTCGGCGAAGGCGTGCACGGCGGCGTCGCCGCGCCCCTTGGACCAGGCGGCGGAGTGCCGCAGCGCCGGTGCCCCGCCGGTGAGCGGGCGCCACACGACGTCCGGGTCCCCGCCCTCCGGCGGCGGCAGGGCGTCGCGCGGGCACAGGGCGACGGCCCCGGTGGAGAGCACCAGACCGCGTACGAAGCTGGCGCCCTGGCCGTGGCGCACGGCGGCGGGGGTGAAGCCGCCCCGGGCGCAGGTGGTCAGCAGGTCGTCGTAGAGGGCCGGGGCCGCGGCGCGCGGGAACAGGATCAGGTCGTGGCCGGCCAGCGCGGCCAGCGGCACCTCGTCGAACCCGGACACCCCGGCCGTGCGCGGCAGCAGCACGCCGAGTTCGCGCCGCAGCACCGGGCCCAGTTCCAGACCGGAGACGTCGCACGGGTGGTGGACGATGCCGACGTCCAGTTCGTGGGCCGCGAGCCGGGCGAGCTGCTGTGCGGTGGACAGCTCGTGCAGTTCCAGTTCCAGGCCGCCGTGCCGGCGCCCGAAGTCGGCGAGCAGGGCGGCCACGGTCTCGCCGGAGAGGTCCGGGGGCAGCGCCGCCCGCAGCAGCCCGGTCTCGCCGTCGCGCACCCGGCGCGCGGTCGCCAGGAACGCATCGGAACGGGCGAGGAGTTCACGGGCCTCGGCCAGCAGCAGCCGCCCCGCCTCGGTGATCGTCACCTGGCGGCTGGTCCGCTCGAACAGCCGGACGCCCAGCTCCCGTTCCAGCCGCTGGATGCGTTGCGACAGCGGCGGCTGGGCCATCCCCAGGCGGGTCGCGGCACGCCCGAAGTGTGACTCTTCTGCAACAGCCACGAAGCACTCCAGGTGCCGCATCAGGTCCACGACCAGTAATTATATTCAATGTTGATCGATCAATGATCGATATCGGTCTTGGACGTACGGCCCTGCCGCTGCTGTGGTCGACGCATGACTTCTTACGCCGACCACACCCACACCGCCCCCCGCCGTCGCCGTCCGCGCGGAACGGCGAAGGTCCTCACCGCCGTGGCGGTGGTGGCCGCGATCGCCGCCGGAGGGGCGTACGCGGCCGGTCTCGGCCCCTTCGAGGAGGAGACCGGCCCCGACCCGGAGGCGGTGGCCGAGGCCCGCGCCTTCCTCGCCGACTGGGCCGCCGGACGCCTGCCCGACGCGGCTGCCCGGACGACCGGGCCCGACCGCGCGGAGGAGGTGCTGCGGAGTTTCACCGCCGGGCTCGACATCGAGAAACCGAAGCTCACGGCCGGGAAACCGGAGGAGACCGGAGACAGCACGGTCACCGTGCCCTTCACCGCGCGGATGCCCGTCAAGGGCCTCGGCACCTGGACGTACGCCTCGAAGCTGCCGCTGCGGGAGCAGAACGACGGCGCCTGGAAGGTGGACTGGAAGCTGTCGCTGGTCCACCCGCGGCTCAGCGACACGGAGAAGTTCCGCCTGGAACGCGAGGAGACCGAGCCGGTCGAGGCCACCGACCGCGACGGCGCGACCCTGTCGGGCGCCACCCACCCCTCCCTCGCCCCCGTACTCGCCCAGCTCGCCGGCGGTGGGGACGGCGGCGGGCCGCGCGGCGCGGTGCAGCTCGTCGACCGGGCCACGGGGGAGGTGGAACGCACGGAGGCGTCCTTCGGCGGCGAGGACGCCGACGAGGACGACGGTCCCGTCCGCACCACCCTCGACGCCGACTGGCAGTCCGCCGCCGAACGCGCCCTCGCCGAGGCCGACGGCAAGAACGCCGCGCTCGTCGCCCTGCGCATCGACGACGGCGAGATCCTGGCCGTGGCCAACTCGCCCGCCTCCGGCTTCAACCGCGCCGTCTCCGGCACCTACGCGCCCGGCTCCACCTGGAAGATCGTCACCAGCAGTGCCCTGCTGCTGAAGGGCGCGGTCGCCCCGGACGACGTCGTGGACTGCCCCAAGTACCTCACGGTCGGCAAGCGGTTCCAGAACGTGGAGACCTCCGAACACCCGGGCGCCACCTTCCGCAAGGACTTCACCGAGTCCTGCAACACCGCGTTCATCAGCCTGCGCGGCAAGCTGGGCGAGGGGGAGCTCGGGGACGTGGCGAAGAAGTACTTCGGCGTCGGCCAGACCTGGCACGTGGGCGTTCCGTCGTACGACGGTTCCGTGCCGGTGCCCCGCGACGCGACGGAGAAGGCCGCGTCGATGATCGGGCAGGGCCGGGTCCAGGCCAACCCGCTGATCATGGCGTCGGTCACCGCGACGGCCGTGTCCGGCACCTTCCACCAGCCCTCGCTCGTCGACGGCACCGAGGACACGACCGCCACGACCCCGCTCCCGCCGGAGGTCGCGACCCAGCTCCGCGAGCTGATGCGGGCGACCGTCACCGAGGGAACCGCGCGCGTCCTGGCGGACCTGCCCGGCGCCGTCGGCGCCAAGACCGGTACCGCGGAGGTCTCCGACGAGCAGGACAACAACGGCTGGATGGTCGCCCACCGGGGCAATGTCGCCGTGGCCTGCGTGGTCGAGGAGGGCGTCACCGGAGGCGGCTCGGCGGGACCGGTGATCCGCTCCCTGCTGTCCGCCGTACCCGAGTCCTGACCGCGCCGTCCTGACCGCGCCGTTCTGAGCGGACCGTCCCGACCGCGCCGTTCTGAGCGGACCGTTCTGAGCGGACCGCCCCGACCGGACCGTTCTGAGCGGACCGCCCCGACCGGACCGTCCTGACCGGACCGTCCTGACCGGACCGTCCTGACCGGACCGCCCTGACCGGACCGCTCCGACCGGACCGTCCTGACCGCGCCGTCCTGACCGGACCGCCCCGACCGCGCCGTCCTGAGCGGACCGCCCTGACCTGACAGTCCTGACCGAACACGTCCGAAAGGGACCCCCGTGACCGCACGTCCCTCCCGTCGCGCGTTACTGCTGGCCGCGGCCCTCGCCCCCGTGGCGGGATGCGCCACCGGCACCCCGGCGCGCGAGCGCGGCCAGTCCGGCCCGCCGGCACCGAGCCGCACTCCCACGCCCTCACCGGTGGACCCCCGGAGCCTCACCGACCTGGAACGCGAGTACGGCGCCCGGCTCGGGGTGTACGCCCTCGCGACCGGGACCGGCGCCACCGTGGTCCACCGCGCCGACGAACGCTTCGCGCTCTGCTCCACCTTCAAGACGCTCGCGGCGGCCGCGGTCCTGGACCGGCACCCGGTCGCCGGTCTGGACCGGCGCGTCACCTACACCCGGGCCGACCTCGTCGCCTACTCACCGGTGACCGAGAAGCACGTCGGGACCGGCATGTCCCTCCGCGACCTCTGCGACGCGGCCGTACGGTACAGCGACAACACGGCCGCCAACCTGCTGCTGCGCGAGATCGGCGGCCCGCGCGCACTCACCGCCCACCTGCGCGGACTCGGCGACCGCGTGAGCCGCCTCGACCACGACGAACCCGAGCTGAACGGAAACCCGCCGGGAGACCCGCGCGACACCACCAGTCCCCGGGCCGTCGCCGCCGACTACCGCGCCCTCGTCCTCGGCGACGCCCTGCCGGCCGCGAAGCGGGAGCTGCTGACGGACTGGCTGGTCCGCAACACCACCGGCGACCTGCGCGTCCGGGCCGGCGTCCCCCGGGACTGGAAGGTCGGCGACAAGACCGGCACCGGCGACTGGGGCCGGGCCAACGACGTCGCCGTGCTCTGGCCGCCGCGCGGCGCCCCGCTGGTGATCGCCGTCCTGACCGAGCGGCCCGACCGCGAGGCCGCCGCCAGTGACGCCCTGGTCGCCGAGGCCACCCGCCGCGCACTCGCCGCCCTGCTCTGAACCGAGGGGGACGGCCCCGGCGTCAGTCCTGCTTGGGCGCCGCCTGCTGGACCACCTCGAAGGACCACAGCGTGGCGTCCGTGGCCGCCGGGCGGGGCTTCTCTCCCTGGGCCCCGCCGTGGGCGGCCTGGGCGCGGCCGGCCATCCAGCGCTGGAAGTCCTCCTCGCTCCGCCAGCGGGTGTAGACGAGGTAGGTGTCGGTGCCCTCCACCGGACGCAGCAGCTCGAACCACTCGAACCCGTCCGAACCCTCCACGGCCCCCGCCCGCGCGGCGAACCGCTGCTCCAGCGTCTCGCGCTGCTCCGCCGGGACCGTGAGTACGTTGATCTTGACGATGCTCATGTCCCGATTGTTCCGCAGGGCCGCTCCGGGGCACGCGGCGGGGCGCCGCGGCCCGTGCGGGCGCGGCGCCCCGGCGGGAGGTCAGCCGAGGCAGATCACCAGGAGGCAGAGCCGGGAGGGGTCCGGCTCGGCCGACGGTGATGTGGCGGGAGGGGCGGGGGTGGGCTGGGAACCCTCGTCCTGGCCCGTGTCGCCGTCGGCGGCCGGGGGCTGCGTCGGCGGCCGGGTGGCCGTCTCGGAATCCGGTACGGATTCCGGTCCCGATCCCGTGTCCGGCCCCGTCTCCGAGCGTGAGCCGGAGCGGGAGACGGAGTCCGGGGAGGCCGTACGCGGCTGCGACGGCACCGCCGTCTCCGGGGCGGCGGCGCCGTCCGTGCGGGTGTCGGCGGGGGCGGTGGGTGCCGGTGCGGCCCCGGTGTCCGTCCGCCCGCGCCCGTCGTCGGCCGAGGGAGACGCCGTACGGTCCGGGGAGGACGGCGGGGCGGCGTCCAGGCCGTCGTCGTACCGGTCCGCCGGGGTCTTCGCGCCGCCCATGCCCCGGAGATCGGGTGCCGTGGCGGCCTGGGCGCGGTCCGTGCCGCCCCGGTCCAGGGAGGCGAGGGTCAGCCCGCCGCCGACGAGGGCCACGGCCGTCGCGACCAGGGCCCGCCGCTGGGTCTTCTTCCAGCGGACCAGTTGCCGCCGCCGCGCCGCCCGGCCCGTGCCCGTGGGTTCGGGAGTCCGCGGCACGTCGCCGGGGGGCGAAGCAGGGGGAGTGACGACGGCACCGGGCGCGGCGGCCGTCGCCGGTCCGGGGACGGTACGGCCGCCGATGACGGCGGGCGCGATGTCGGGGGCGTAGGCACCGCAGCCCGGGCAGACCAGGGCGCCGTTCAGGTGCCGGCGACACGTGGAGCAGTAGTCCATCCGCTGTCTTCCTGAGTTGACGTACCGACTCCGACGCCCGCCGGGGCGACCGGTCCGGAGCAGGGGACAGCCACGCTAACGACGCTCCCGGCCCACTGTGTGCAGCCTGTGTGCCGCTCCTGCGCACATTCTCCGCGCAGCCCGCGAGAGTGCCGTGAGCATGGACGCCGCACCACCGCACAACGGACACAGTCACCTGGTCGCCCCGCAGCACTCGCCCGGAAGGCCCCCCCCACGTGACCCCCCGTACCACCCCCCGCGCCACCTCCCCCTCCCGTACCCGCGCCGCCTCCGTGCGCCGCGCCGCCCTGCTCCTGACCGCCGGCCTGTCGGCCCTGTCGCTCACCGCGTGCGGCGTCGTCGGCGCGGTGGGCGGCGACGACGCGTCCGCGTCACCGAGCAGGGGCTACGACATCACCGTGGGCCTGCTGCTGCCCGACAAGGACACGGCGCGCTTCGAGAGGTTCGACCGCCCCCTCATCGAGGACCGCGTCTCGTCCCTCACCGACAAGCAGGGCGAGGTCGTCCACGCCAACGCCGAGGGCAGCGAGGACAGGCAGAGCGAGCAGTTCCGGAAGATGGTCGCCGACGGGGTCGACGTGATCGTGGTGAACGCGGTGGACTCCAAGGCGATCGCGCCGGACGTGGAGAAGGCGAAGGAGGCGGGCATACCCGTCATCGCCTACGACCGTCTCGCCGAGGGCCCGATCGACGCGTACGTCTCCCACGACAACGAACTCGTCGGCCAGGTGCAGGGCCGCGCCCTCGTGAACGCGCTCGGCGAGGACGCCGAGAACAGCAAGGTCGTCATGGTGAACGGCGCGCCCGCCGACCCGAACACGGCGCTGTTCCGCAAGGGCGCGCTCGGCGAACTGAACGGCAAGGTGGACATCGTCAAGTCGTACGACACCAGGAAGTGGCTGCCCGAGGTCGCCGCGGAGCACATGCGCGAGGCGGTGAAGGAGGTCGGTGCCGGGAACATCGCCGCCGTGTACTCGGCGAACGACGGCATGGCCGGTGCCGTCATCGAGGTGCTCCAGGACGCGGGCGTCACCGACCTGCCGCCGGTGACCGGGCAGGACGCCGACCTGGCGGCGGTGCGCCGGGTCGTCTCGGGCGAGCAGTACATGACGGTGTACAAGTCGTTCCTGCTGGAGGCGACGGGGGCCGCGGACATGGCGGTGGCGAAGGTGCAGGAGCGGTCGATCCAGTTCGACGCCCTGGCGCGTGACGTGGTCGACAGCCCGACGCGCAAGGACATCCCGGCGATGCTGGTCCCGGTGGTCGCCCTCACGAGGGAGAACATCGAGGCCACGGTGGTCCAGGACGGCGTCTACACCGTCGAGGAGATCTGCACCGAGGCGTACGCGGCGGACTGCGCGGAGATCGGCCTGACGTCGTAGGAACGCCGTGGGAACGGGAAACGGCCTGCCCCCGGTCACCACCCGGGGGCAGGCCGCCGGCCACGCCGCTTACGGCGTCACGACGTCACCGCCGAAGGTGACGACCAGGCGGCCGTCCGAGGCGAAGGACCAGCCCAGTCCGCCGGAGTAGGCGGCGCACCGGGAGCCGTTGGAGCCGGACCAGAACTGGTTCGAGCCGTCGGCGTTGCCCACGATCCTGTCGTTCGTCCCGTCGTCGCCGCGGCACGAGGTGTTGTTGCGGAACACCGAACTGCCGTCGTCGAAGTTGAAGTTGCGCTCGGCGTTGTCGACGCTGACGTTGTCCGACACGGTCATCGAGCCCGGGTTGCTGTTGTAGGTGAACCCGTGCTTGCCGTTGGCGTGGGCGATGCTGCGCCGGATGACGTGGTCGACCCCGATGTCCTCGCCGCCGAGCTTGTAGCCGTTGCGGTCGCCGTTGCCGGCCTGGCCGCCGTTGGAGAGGGTGCCGTTCTCGTAGGCGAGGGAGTCCTCGATGGTCACCGCGCCGATCGGGCCGGTGTCCGACTTGGTGTAGAGGTCCCAGCCGTCGTCGATGTTGTTGTGCGCCACGGCGTACCGGAAGACGTTCCCGGGGCCGGAGGTGAGCTTGGCGGCGAAGCCGTCGGCGTCCTCGCCGTCGGAGTCGGCGTTGTCGTGCGACTCCGCGCTCAGGATCAGGTTGTCGGACGGCCACTGGTCGCGGGGCGTGTCGGAGGTCATCCGGGAGAGCTGCAGGCCGGTGTCGCGGTTGTAGCGGGTCACCGTGCGCTCGAAGACGTTGTTGCTGCCGCCGACGAAGATGCCGTTGTCCCCGGCGCGTTCGACGACGATCCCCTTGACGTGCCAGTACGACCCGTTCACGGCGAGCCCGCGGTTCGACGAACTCTCGCTCTGCGCCGAGAAGTTCAGTACGGGGGTCTCGCCCGGGTAGGCGGCCAGCTCGGTCCGGTCGCCCGAGGTGCCGTTGTTGCCGGCCGGGATGGTGACCGTCTGGGAGTGGTGGTAGGTGCCGCCGCGCAGGTAGATCGTGCCGCCGGGGGTGATGCGGTCGATCGCGGAGGTGAGCGTCGTCGGGTCGGACTGGGTGCCGGACGCGCCGGCGCTGCCGCCCGGTGCGACGTAGAGCGTGGCGCCGGGCGGCGGCGGGGTGGTCGTGTCGCCGCTCGTCTCCACGTCGATGTAGTCGAGGTTGGGCAGCCCGGCGGACGAGGTGGGCGTGAACCGGACGGTGTTGCCGCCCGACCGCACCGGCACGGTGAGCGTCTTCGTCGTCCAGCCCGTCCAGTCGCCGGTGTCCTCGAAGGAGGCGGACGCGACCGTGCTGCCGTTCACCACGATGTTCGCGGCGCGTGCGCTGCCGCTGCCGTTGGCGAAGCGCACCTGGACCGTCGCCGTGCCGTCGGCGGAGGCGCTGACGGTGAACTGGGCGTAGCCGCCGGTGCTGTTGGTGCCGTTGCAGAAGCCGCTGCCGGAGTATCCGGCCCACTCGTTCTCGACGGCGCCGGTGCAGACCGCCGAGGACCCCTCGGCCTCGTACCGCACGGTGGCGGCCTGCGCGGGGTTGCCGGACAGTGCGACGAGCGTACCGGCCAGCAGGCCGGCGCAGGCGAGGGCGGGTCTCAAGTGCATCGTTCGTCTCCAGGTTCGGTCGGCTGGTGGGACGAGTTCCTCGGTGTGTTCGGGTGCGTGAACGCAGAAAGCGCTTTCCGGGACCGTAGGGGCCTGCCGTGGGCACGTCAATAGTTTTGACGTTGAATCAGATTCACACTCATGAACAACCGGGTCGTGCCACCGGCCGCGCGCACCGGACCTGGCCGACGGAGCGGGCGGCGTGGCCGCCCTCACGCCCGTGCGGCCGCCGGCGTGGGAGCCGGCGGCCGCACGGGCGGTGCGCGACGGGTCAGCCGCGGCCGAACATCCGGCGGCTGCTGCCGAGGTTCAGGAAGACGGTCTCGCCGGTGGAGTCGTTCAGGCCGTCGTTGTCGGTGACGGCGTGGACGCGGCCGTCGCCGGCCACGGTGAGGCCCTCCAGCTTCTCCTGCGTCCAGCCCTTCGTGGCCCGCAGGTCGGGCAGCACGTCGTGGGCGAGCCGCTTCGGCAGGACGGGGAGCGTGCCCGCCGGGGCGGCGGTCCTCGGCAGGGCGACCGTGTAGATCCGCTTGACCTTCGCGGCCGGGCCGCTCAGCTTGTCGCGCTCGATGACGGCGAGCCGGTCGCCGACCACCGTGATCTCGGACAGCCCGATCCAGTCGCCGGCCGTGGTGGTGGTGCCGAGCCGGTAGCCGTACCAGCTCCAGGTGCCGGCCCGGACGTCGTAGCGGCCGAGCCGGACGACGCCCGCCGGGTCCGTCCTCACCTCGCGCTGGAGCGTGGCCCACACGATCTCGCGGCCACGGGCGTCGGTGGTGGCGGTGACGCCCTCGAAGCCCTGCGAGCCGAGATGCGCGGCGACGTCCGCCGGCAGCGGGACGACCTGCCGGGTGACACCGGAGCGGTCCAGGCGCACCAGCCGGTTCCCGGCACCGGTCCTGCCCTCGACGGCCAGCCAGAAGCCGCCCTGCGGACGGGCGAAGATCCCCTCGGCGTCGTAGCCGGCCGGGGCGCCGTCGGCGTCCTTGACGGTCAGCTCCCGCTTGACGACGGCCGGCTCGCGCTTCGTGTCGATCGTGAGGATGCGCGTCGTGGCGTACGCGGCGTCGGTGACGGTGTACAGCTCGTGGGCGCGGCCCGGCACGGCCGACAGCGCGCCGAGCGCGCCCCAGCCGATCGGCGCGCCGGCGGAGTCCTCGTCCGAGACGAGGGACGGCTGTGCGGGCGTGCCCCTGCCCAGGCGGAACAGGCTCACCGAGGCCCGTACGCCCGCCTCGGCGTCGTCCTCCTCGCTGGAGACCGCGAGCAGGCCGCGCGACGGTATCGGCAGCAGCCCCTCGGGGCCGTTGGTCGTCGGCAGCACCTGCTCGAACACCGGCCGGGTGGGCCTGCTGATGTCGTACACGGCGACGAAGTTGCCGCGCTCGGAACCGACGAAGGCGTACCGCACGCCGTCGTACGCGGCGATCGCCAGGCCCTCGGGTTCGGTGCCCTTGTTCTCGGCGCGGTCCTCGGGGAGCAGCCCGTGGCGGGCGGCGATGTGCTCGAAGGTGTTGCCCGCGTCCCAGACGACCTTCCCGGTGCGGCTGTCGAAGACGCTCCAGCCGCGCGTGCCGCCCTTCCAGTCGCCCTCGTTGGCGGTGGCCAGGTAGCGGTCGTCGATCCAGCCGACCGCGTCCGGCTCGCGCGGCACGTCGGTGATCGAGCCGGTCTGGTCGATCACGCCGTCCTCGACGGTGTCGATCCCGTCGACGGAGGCGGTGCCCGCGGTGAACGCCTTGGTGATCCGTCCGGTGGGCAGGTCGACGAGGACGACGCCGTTGTTCTCCTGGAGGGTCACGGCGAGCTGTCCGCGGCCGTTGACGGAGACGTACTCCGGCTCCGGGTCGGTGGGCCCGGCGATCCCGGCGGCGGCCAGTACGGGCAGCGCGGACCCGTCGGCCTTCGTCAGCGCGACCTTCCGGAGGTCCCATCCGGCCGGCGAGGACCCCTTCAGATCGACGATCCGTACGAACCCGGCGGGCGCCTGCGGCAGGTCCCCCTCCTCGCCGCCGGCCGGGGCGGCCTCCTCGTCGCGCTCGTTCTCGATCGCGATGGCCGCGTACCGCTTGTCCTCGCTCAGCGCGATCGAGTCGGGCTGCCCGCCGAGGTCGTGGCTGGCCACCCGGGTACGGGTGCGCAGCGAGATGACGTCGAGGCGGCCGGAGGGCTCGGTGTAGGAGGCGCTGGTGTTCACCACCACCAGCACATGGCTCCCGACGACCGTCACGGACGTCGGCTCGTCCTCGGCGTCGCCCAGCGAGGCCAGGGACAGCGTGCCCAGGCCCTCGGGCCGGTCGGGGTCGCTGATGTCGAGGAAGCCGATCCGCCGGGCGACGGCGTCCGTGTAGACGAGCGTGCGGCCGTCCTCGCTGGTCGCCGAGATCTCGGCGACGGTCTCGGAGGCGGCGTCCTCACCGGCCGGACGGTTCTGGAAGACCGGATAGGTCGCGGTGCGTTCGAACGCGGCCGGCCGGTGCCGGCCGTGGTCCGCGCCCTTCCCGTGACCCGCGTGCGCCACGCCCGCGCCCGCCAGGGCGCCCGCGGTCACGGCCAGGGCCGCGAGCGCGGCGTGGGTTCTCTTCGGGAGCATCGTTCCTCCGGTGTGATCCACTGCGGAGCCGGATCGTCGCAGCCGGGGGCCAGCGCGGGCGGATGCCCCGGTGAACAACGGGCGAACACCGGGTACGTCGGAGGCGGTCCGGCGGGCGGACCTGTATCGCGGACCGGTGTCGCGGGCCGTCCCGGGCCGGGGCCCCGTGACGCTCGTGCCGTCCGGACCGTCGCGGCGGCGGCTTCGCCCCCGCCCCCGGTCGTCCACGCGACGGGACCACGCGCACGCGAGACGGGAACACCCGGCGGCCGACGCGGTGCGGGGCCGGGGTCCGGCGGGAGCCGATCAGAGCGCCGGGACCGGTGCGGGGCGCCGGGCCCGGCGCAGGGACGGTGCCTCGATGGCGTAGTACGACAGCAGGGCCAGCAGGACGGTCAGTACGGCCGTGGCCGGCAGGAGTCCGTCCGTCATGCCGAGGGAGGCCAGCAGGCGTACGACGGGGTAGTGCCACAGGTAGATGCCGTAGCTCAGGTTGCGGCCCACCCAGGTCAGCGGCGTGAGCGAGAGCAGCCGGGAGAGCCCCTGGGCGGGGCGCAGTTCGAGGGCCGTGACCAAGGTGGCGGACAGGGCCGCCACCAGCAGGAACCCGACGGTGTACCAGCAGGCCGTCCAGGGGCCCGCGCCGGCGGTCACCGGCATCCGCCAGGCCGCCAGCGCCAGCAGGCCCAGCGCCGGCCAGGCCAGCCGGCCCGCCCAGGTGCGCAGGACCGCCAGCCGGGGATCGTCGGCGCGCAGCCGCGCCAGGACCACGGCGACGAGGGCGCCGGCCAGCAGCTGGTCGGCGCGGGTGTCGGTGCCGTTGTAGATGCGGTGGACCGCGTCCGGCTGCCACAGGGCGAAGCGCCACAGCACGGGCAGCGCGCACAGGGCCGCCGTGCAGAGCAGCACCGTGCGGGCACGGGCGTACCGCAGCAGCACCAGCAGCACGAGCGGCCAGAACAGGTAGAACTGCTCCTCCACCCCCAGCGACCAGGTGTGCGCGAGCGGCCCCATCATGTCGCCGTACGGCCCGGACTCCGTGGCCCGTACGACGTTGACCAGGAACAGCGCCGACAGCCCCGCCGCCGGCAGGGAGTTGTCGAAACTCCACAGCGAGGTGGTCGCCGACAGGATCGCGCAGACCGCGCACAGGGCCAGCAGCGCGGGGACGAGCCGCAGCCAGCGCCGCCGGTAGAAGGGGAGCAGGGCGACGCCGCCGGTGCGGGCGTACTCGGCGAGCAGCAGCCGGGTGATGACGAAGCCGCTGATGGTGAAGAAGAGGTCCACGGCGACCGAGCCGCCCGGCAGCATGTCCGGGGACACGTGGTAGACGAGCACCAGCGCGACCGCCACCGTCCGCAGCCCGTCCAGGCCGCTCACCCGCCCGCTGCGCGCCACCGCGGACGGAAAGCCCCGGCCGCCTCCCGCCGGGGTGGGTCTGACGCGTCCGCGCGGCTGTGCCGCTTTCGTCCCCGTACCGGATCCTTCTGCTGTCGCCGGGCCCGCTTCCTGAGCCATGAACGAGATCGCTCCCCGCTGCCGACTACATGGGAGTAACTCGTTCCGCCTTTCCGGAAACCGCGGGCGCATGCCTCTTCCGCCCCCGATCACCGGGTCGGCGGAACGAAGAGCACGGCTGCCGTCGCGCTCGCACGGCAGCCCGTCGACGAACCGGGCGCTGACGGCCGCCGGTGCCGCTTCCCGTCACGGGTGGGGGACGCGGGCGCGTCTGTGGCAGACTCGCGGGCCGACGACACGCACCGTTTCGGGGGAGACACGCATGTATCCAGGGCAGCCGCAGGGGCCGTACCAGCCCCAGGGGCCGTACCCGCCGCCCCAAGGGCCGTACCCGCCCCAGGGGCCGTACCCGCCGCCCCAAGGGTCCTACCCGCCCCAGGGCCCCTACCCCCAGCAGCCGTACCAGCCCCACCCACCCCAGCAGCCCCAGCAGGGCAACTGGTCTCCGCAGCCGACACCGCTCCAGCGGGTCGGTGATGCCCACATGGTGATCGATCCCGGGCTCACCGTGAACCAGCGCGAGTTGGTCATGAAGATCCAGAAGAGCAGCAAGATGCTCGCCATCGGCTATGTGCTGGGCATCCCGCTCACCTTCGGCGGACTTCACCACGGCATCACCGAGCAGCCCGCCGGTTTCATCGCCGCGCTCATCGGCCTCGCCCTGCTGGCCGTCGGCGCCGCCGGGTTCCAGAGGTCGGCGGCCCTGCGCCGCCAACTGCGGCAGATCACCCCGGACGCCTGGCGGTCCCCGGCCGCGCATCTGCCGGGTGCGCGCAAGGCCGCGACGCTCGCCGCCTACATCAACGGCCTGCTCGTCGTGCTGTCCCTGGGAGCCGCCGGCTGGCTGCTCGTCATGGGTGCCGGATGGGGCGCCTACGGCAACTCGTTCGGCTTCGGCGCCCTGCTCCTCGGCGTCTCCGTCCCGGCCGCGCTGGGCGCGGCGGCGGCGAGCACCATCCCGCAACTGCTCCGGGTCATCCCGGCCGGCGCCAAGGTGGGCCGTGCCCTGTACTCCGTGATCATGGCGGTGGGTGCGCTGATGCTGGTCAACGGCGTCAAGAACGGCGAGCCCAGGGCCCTCGCCGTCGGGGGCACGGTCACCGTGATCTGCCTGGGCGCCATGTTCCTGCTGGGCCGGGCCGCGAAGCGGATGCGCGGCGAGACGCCGTGACCGATATCCGCGTGCGACAGGAGGAATAGGTGCCGGGCCCGGTACGTATTCCCAGGTCGTCGACCGGGACGGAATTATCGATCACGCGGGGCCGATCGCACCGTGCTAGTGTCGGTATCGGTTGCAGGTGTGGTTGCCAGCGGGTTCATTTCCTACGGGTTGATCATCACGGCGACACGGAATTCGCGCAGGGTGAATTCCCGATAACGCCTCCGAAGGAGAAATGACATGGCTACCGGCACTGTGAAGTGGTTCAACCCGGAAAAGGGCTTCGGCTTCATCGAGCAGGACGGCGGCGGCCCCGACGTCTTCGCCCACTACTCGAACATCGTCGCCCAGGGTTTCCGCGAGCTGCACGAGGGCCAGAAGGTGTCGTTCGACATCGCGCAGGGCCAGAAGGGCCCGACGGCCGAGAACATCGTTCCCGCCTGACACCGGCGTCGACGCGTACTTCGAAGCCGGGGCCCGCACCTCTGGGGTGCGGGCCCCGGCTCGCCGCGTTTCCGGTCGTGTGACGGGGCGGCTCCACCACCTCACCGGCCGGTGACGTATTCTCCGTCGGCCGCTCCACCGGCCCGGCCCGGCCCCCATCGACTTCGGCTCGTCTCGAGATTCTCTGCGCCGCCCATGTGCTGCGGGAATTCCTTGGTACGCGCCCCATCAAGGAAGGTTCCGCATGAAGCGTGCCCGCACGTCCCGCACCCATGACCGTTCCGGGGGAGGCCCCGGCGCCCCCCGCTCGGGCTCCCCCCGCTCCGGCGGCCCGCGCCGTTCCAAGGGTCACGGAAACCGGCAGGCCGGACGGACGGCCGTACAGGGCGAGTTCGCGCCGCCGGAGACGATCACGCCCGCGCTGCCCGCCGTCGAGTCGTTCGCCGATCTCGACATGCCCGCGCGGCTGCTGGCCACGCTCGGCCGCGAAGGCGTGACCGAGCCGTTCCCGATCCAGGCGGCGACGCTGCCGAACTCCCTGGCCGGCCGTGACGTACTCGGCCGGGGCCGTACGGGCTCGGGCAAGACCCTCGCCTTCGGCCTCGCCGTACTGGCCCGTACGGCGGGACGGCGGGCCGAGCCGCGACGGCCGCTCGCCCTCGTCCTCGTCCCCACCCGCGAGCTCGCCCAGCAGGTCACCGACGCGCTCACCCCGTACGCCCGCTCCGTGGGCCTGCGGCCGGTCAGCGTCGTCGGCGGGATGTCCATCGGCCGGCAGGCCGGTGCGCTGCGCGCCGGGGCCGAGGTGGTCGTCGCGACGCCCGGACGGCTCAAGGACCTGATCGACCGGGGCGACTGCGCGCTGGACGACGTCGGCATCACGGTCCTCGACGAGGCCGACCAGATGACCGACATGGGTTTCATGCCCCAGGTCACCGCCCTGCTCGACCAGGTGCGCCCCGACGGGCAGCGGATGCTCTTCTCGGCCACCCTGGACCGCAACGTCGACCGTCTGGTCCGCCGCTACCTGACCGACCCGGTGGTCCACTCCGTCGACCCGTCGGCGGGCGCCGTCACCACGATGGAGCACCACATACTCCACGTGCACGACGAGGACAAGCACCAAACGACCACCGAGATCGCGGCGCGGGACGGCCGAGTGATCATGTTCCTCGACACCAAGCACGCGGTGAACCGGCTGACCAAGCACCTCCTGAGCAGCGGTGTCCGCGCCGCGGCCCTGCACGGCGGCAAGTCCCAGCCGCAGCGCACGCGGACCCTGGCCCAGTTCAAGAGCGGGGACGTGACGGTGCTGGTGGCGACCAACGTCGCCGCGCGCGGAATCCACGTCGACAACCTCGACCTGGTCGTCAACGTGGACCCGCCCACCGACCACAAGGACTACCTGCACCGCGGCGGCCGTACGGCCCGCGCCGGGGAGTCCGGCAGCGTCGTCACCCTGGTGACGCCCGGTCAGCGCCGCGACATGAGCCGGCTGATGGCCTCGGCGGGCATCACCCCCCGGATCACCCAGGTGCGTTCGGGCGAGGCGGAGCTGAGCCGCATCACAGGCGCCCAGGCCCCTTCCGGTGTCCCGGTCGTCATCGCCGTGCCGTCCGTGGAACGCCCCAGCGCCACGTCCTCCCCCTCCCGCAGCCGCCGGGGCCGCCGGGGCCGCGCGGGCCAGGGCCGTCCCGCGGGCCAGGGCCGTCCGGCCGGCCAGGGCCGTCCGGCCGGCGAGGAGGGCCGCCGCAGGACACAGCGACGCCCCGACTCCGGCCCGGCCGCCTAGAACCGCCGGGACCGCGAGCACGGTGCTCCGGCGCGGCGAGGGGGTGCCACCGGGTGGGGTTCCCCCGCCCGGTGGTGAGGTGCAAGCTGGAAGGGAGGCCGCCTCGCCGTCCCGGGTGCGGGCTCGGGACACGCGGTCTCGCCACTCCGAGTGGGCCCCTGGGGCCCGGCAGGAGGGAAGCGAGATGACAGAGCAGGTCACCACCGGTACGCGCTGGCACCTGGCCGGCGACTGGTTCGACGTGTGCAAGTGCGCCATACCGTGTCCCTGTACGTTCGCCCAGCCCCCGACCTACGGCGACTGCGAAGGCGTACTGGTCTGGCACATCAGGGAAGGCAACTTCGGCGACGTGCGGCTCGACGGTCTCAACGTCCTGATGCTCGGCTCCTTCACCGGCAACGCCTGGGCCGGCACGCACACCGACTCCTACGCCGCGGTCTTCCTCGACGACCGGGCCGACGAGCGGCAGCGCGCCGCGCTCGGAGCCGTCTTCGGCGGTGAGGCGGGCGGATGGCCCGCGCAGTTCGGGGAGATGTTCCACCCCGAGATGCGCGGCACGGACGTCGCCCCCGTCCACGTGGAGATCGACGAGGACCTCGCGGCGTGGCGGGCGGAGATCCCCGGCCGGGTCACGGCCACGGCCGAGGCGCTCACCGGCCCGACGACGCCGGACGGCGCACGGGTCCAGGTGCACAACGCGCCCGGCGCCGAGGTCGGACCGGGCCAGGTGGCCACCTGGGGCCGGGCCACCACCGACCGCGCCGACGCCTTCGGCTTCTCCTGGGAACGCTCGGGGAAGTCGAGCAAGCACTTCCGGTTCGACTGGAGCGGACCGGAGTAGAGGACCGGGGCGGGCCCCCTCACATGCCGGGCATCGGGTGCGTCGTTCCCGTCAGGCCGGGCAGCAGCCAGTCCTGGAACGGGGCGAGCACGGCCAGGACGAGGAACGCCACGCCCACGACCCGGGCGAGCAGCGGACCGCGGGACCACAGCTTCTCCACGAAGATCACCACGGCCAGTCCCGCCATCGCCGCCACGTTCATCACGCCGAGCGGGATCAGGACGGCCATCAGTCCCGCGCAGCAGCCGACGCAGTAGGCGCCGTGGTGGACGCCCACCCGCAGGTCGCGGGCGGGCCGGCGGAACGCGGCGTACCGCACGAGCTGGCCCATGGGGTCGCGGCAGTGCCGCAGACAGACGTTCTTGAGGGGGCCGAGCTGGTACAGACCCGCGACCAGGAAGGCCACCGCGCCGATCCAGCGTCCCGCCGTCGGACGGTCGTCCGCCAGGTCGCCGGTGAGGGACAGGGCCGCGTAGGCGAGGACCCCGAAGGCGGTCCACACGAGCAGGTACCCGCCCACGAACCCGGCGGTGCGCGCGGCCCGCGCCCGGCCGGAGGACCGCCGGCCGATCCCCCGCACCCAGGTGAGGGCCACCGGCGCCATGGACGGCAGCATCATGGCCGCCGTCATCGTCACCCACAGCAGCAGGAACAGCGGCAGCGCCATCCCCATCGTGCCGGGCCCGACGCCCATGTCCCCGGCCTGCCCGAGGGTGAGGACCCAGGCGGGCACCGCGATCAGGACGACCAGGAACCAGGCGACCGCGAGCTCCCGGAACGGCAGCAGACCCCCGCCCGCCCCGGTCGGCGCGGCCGGCCGGGCGGGAGTGGGAGGGGAAGTCCGGCTGTGGCGCATCGGCGTGTACTCCTGCCGCCGTCTCCAGGACAGCACGCATCCCCGCACGCCGCGACCTCACGCCGCGCGGCGGCCGGGGAAGCGCGAAGAGCCCGTCACGTCAGGCGGGGATCCAGGCGGGCCACTGGGGCGGGACGTTGCTCGCCGGGCAGAGGCCCGAGTCACCGGGGTAGCCGTCCAGAGTCCCCCGCGTCGCGAAGAACCACCACGCCGGCCAGACCGTCACGACGACCACCAGCAACGCGGGCAGGAGGACCCGGAGCGCCGCCGCCGGCGCGTGCGGCGCCAGACGCCGGCCGACCGCCCACGCCGCGAGCCCGGCGACCGCTTCGGCTCCCACGACCAGAGGGAGCAGGAAGTTGAGTTCGAACCGTCCGCCGGAGTCGAAGCCCGCGTCGCAGTACGCGCGCGCCCAGACGGCCAGTGACCAGGCGGCACCGCCCACGGCGGCACCGAAGAGCGCGGCGCCCGCCCCGGTCAGGCAGGAGCGGGTACGCGGTACGTCCGGTGTTGTGTCCACGCCACGACACAACACCAGACGCTCCCTCGCGTACAGCCCCGCCCCGTTCAGGCCGCCGGCCTGAGCGGGGTGGCCGGGGCGGCCGGCTCGTGGGCCAGGGCGCGGCGGCGGCTCGGAACGCCGAGGGTCGGGTTGGCCACGCCCCAGGCCGCGCCCTTGCAGACCAGTTCCTTGTAGAGGGCGGCGAGGCGTCCGGTCAGGGCCACGTCGACGGAGCGGTCGTCGGCGGTGACGTACTGGATCAGGCCCTCCTTGCGGCCCAGCGAGATGCACTGGTTGAAGTAGCGCATCGGCGTGCTGGGGAGCTTGCCGCCGGTCAGGCGGGCCGCGATGGCGTCGGCGGCCTGCCAGGCGGTGGGGACGCCCGAGGCGCACGACATCCGCAGCGGCTTGTCGCCGGGGCCCTGTACCAGTGCCGCGTCGCCGATGGCGTACACCTGCGGGTGCGAGAGGGAGCGCATGGTGGAGTCGACCACGATCCGGCCGGTGCCGGTGGTCTCCAGGGTGGTGGCCTCGGCGAGCGGGTGGACGGCGAATCCGGTGGTCCACAGGGTGACCGCGGCCGGGAGGGAGCGGCCGTCGGCGGTGGTGACGTGGTCGGCCCCGACGGCGGTGACGGACGTCTGTTCGTGCACCGTGACGCCGAGCCCGTCGACGACCTTGCGCAGGTGCCGGCGGCCCTTGGCGGAGAGCCAGTCGCCGAGTTCGCCGCGGGCGGCGAGGGAGACGTCGAGGTCCGGGCGGGACTCGGCGATCTCGGTCGCGGCCTCCAGGCCGGTGAGGCCGCCGCCGACCACGACCACGGGCCGTCCCGCTTCCAGGGCGGCCAGGCGCTCGCGCAGCCGGAGGGCGCCGGGGCGGCTCGCGATCTGGTGGGCGTGTTCGGCGGTGCCGGGGACGCCGTGGGTGTCCCAGCCGCTGCCGAGGGCGTACACGAGGGTGTCGTACGTCAGTTCCTCGCTTCCCCCGGTGCCGTCGGTGACGGTGACCGTCCTGCGGTCGGCGTCCACGCCCGTCACCTTCGCGACCACCGGTTCCACGCCGGTGCCCGCGAACATCTCGCCGAGGGGGCGGGGCCTGAGCTCCTGGCCCACCGCGAGCTGGTGCATGCGGACGCGTTCGACGAAGTCGGGCTCGGCGTTGACGAGGGTGATCGCGACGTCTTCGCGGCGCAGCCGCTTGGCCAGGCGCCCGGCGGCGACGGCTCCGGCGTATCCGGCTCCGAGGACGATGATGCGGTGCTGCATTTCCCTGCTCCTGTCGTCGGCTCTTCGGCGGGTCGCCCCTTGAACCGGGCGGCCCGCCGTTTCCTGACAGGAGCGGGAGTGACGTGCGTCACATGATGTTCAGAAGGCGACGAGCAGGGGTTCTCCGTGGTCGGTGCCCGCCCAGAGCCGGGTCGCGCGCTCCAGCTTGTCGGGGTTCACCTGGCTGCGGATCGCGGTGATGCCCTCGGGGGTGACCGCGAAGCACATGATGCCGACGATCCGCCCGTCGAGGACCGCCACCAGGGCGGGGTCGCCGTTGGCGGTCGTGGCGTGGACGCCGGGCGAGCCGCCCACGAGGTCGCGCTTGGCCTTGCCCGGCTTGAACAGGCCCCGCATGAACGTCGCGACCGCGAGCGCGCCCTCGAACGCCTTGGCGCGGGCCGGGACCTTCCCGCCGCCGTCGCCGACCGCGACGGCGTCCTGGGTGAGCAGCCGCACGAGCGGCTCGGTCCGGCCGCTGGTGGCGGCGGCGAGGAACTCGTCGACGACCCGCCGGGCGGCGGCCTCGTCGATCTCGGTACGGGCCTTGCCGTCCGCGACGCGCTTCCTGGCCCGGTGGAAGATCTGCTGGCTGGCGGCCTCGGTGAGGTCGAGGATCCCGGCGATCTCCCGGTGCGGGTAGTCGAAGGCCTCCCGCAGCACGTACACCGCCCGCTCGTTGGGGGAGAGACGTTCCAGCAGGACGAGGACGGCGTACGAGACCGACTCGCGCTGTTCGGCGGTGTCGGCGGGGCCGAGCATCCGGTCGCCGGCGAGCAGCGGCTCGGGGAGCCACTCGCCCACGTAGGTCTCGCGCCGGGCGCGGGCCGAGGTGAGCTGGTTGAGGCACAGGTTGGTGAGCACCTTCGTCAGCCAGGCCTCGGGGACCTCGATGCGGCCGGTGTCGGCGGCCTGCCAGCGCAGGAACGTCTCCTGCACGGCGTCCTCGGCCTCGCTCGCGGAGCCGAGGAGGCGGTAGCCGATGGCCTCCAGACGGGGCCTGGAGGCCTCGAACCGGTCCACGTCCTCCACGGTCAGGGCCATGCTCCGGATCCTAGCCCGGCTTGGTCCCGGGGGCGCGGGCGGTGGCTCCGGACGCCTGCCGGGACTCCCACGGGGAGCACCCGGCGTTCCCGCCGGGGACGAACGCGTCCCGAGGCCGCTTTGACGCGCGCTTCCGGCGGACCCCTTCAGCACCGTCGAGCCGGGCGGACGCCGGTCCCTCCGCGTCGTGGCGGTCGCGGAGGGACCGCGGGCTCAGCGCACCGGGAAGCCGAAGGTGTAACCCTGCTCCTTGAGCCAGGGCAGGACGCGGCGCAGGGCCTCGACGGTCTGGGCGCGGTCGCCGCCCGCGTCGTGGAAGAGGACGGTCGGCCCGTTGGAGATCTCCCGCTGGACGGTGGCGACGATGGCGTCGGCGCCCGGCTGCTCGAAGTCCTTGGTGTCGACGTTCCAGCCCAGCGGGCGCATGCCCCGGGAGGCGGCCAGTTCGCGGCTGTAGGGGGTGAAGGCCCCGCCGGGGGCGCGGTAGTACATCGACCGTACGCCCCCGGACGCCTTGATGATCATGCGTTCGGCGTCGAGGATCTCCTTCGACTGGTAGGCCTCGGACTTCTTGTCCATGGTGGTGTCGTGCGACACCGTGTGGTTGCACAGCCGGTGCCCGGCCGCGACGACCTCCTTCACGAGGTCCGGGTGGGCCTGGGCCTGGATCCCCGTCACACAGAACGTGGCCTTCACCCCGTGCTCCCGCAGGATGTCGAGGACTTGGGGCGTCCAGGCGGGGTCGGGGCCGTCGTCGATGGTGATGTTGACGCCGCGCGCCCCCGCGTCCGAGGCGTGCACGATGCTCTTGTCGACCGGCGTGGAGTCGCCGACCGGCGCGGCGGACGCGGTCGCCTTCGGCGACGGGCCGCCCACGGGGTCGGCCTGCGCGGTCCACACCGAGGCGCCGACGGCCAGCACCGTCACCCCGAGCGCCGCCCCGACCAGCTTGCCGTACCAGCCCCGCCCGCCGCCGTGCCGTGCCATGTCCGCCCCGCCCTCGCGTAGTTGTCCGCCGGACCCCGGTCACCCCGGGCCCACCTGACATGACGGGGTCCGGTGCCCTCGGGCTGCGTCCGTTACCGATCACGGACAATGCCGGGGGAGTTCGCGGACAACTCGACGGGCGGCGGGCCGGCCCGTGGCGCGTACGCACCAGGACACGGGGGCGGTGCGGCCCGTGCCGCGCGGTGACCGGGCCCGGCGCACCCCCTACCCGGGTATCACCGCGTCCTGGCTCCCCGGTGTGACGCCCCGGTGCCCACCGCGCCGCTACCTTCTCGTCCTCCCACGGCCGAGACGGAGGGAGACGGACGGATGCGCCGCCTCAGGATCGAGCACCACCTGTTCCCCGGCACGCCACGCCCGCACCCGGGGCCCGCCCGGCGGTCGCGTGTCCCCCGACGCCGTCCCGCGGCCATAGGCTGATGTCCATGACCCCGGTGGAGGAGGAACGTCCGCGCGCACTGCTCGCGGGGGCCTCACGGCGATGGGTGCGGGTGCTGCCGTGGGCTCTGGCGTTCGTGCTGTGCGTCGCCCTGCTGCCCACCACCATCGTGGTCCTCACCGCCGACTACGGCCTGAACGGGGCCGTCGCCGGCGGGCTGGCCGTCGCGCAGGCTGCGCCGCTGCTGCTCGCCGTCGTACGGCCGCTGCAGGCCTGGTGCGTGGTCTTCGTCGCGGACGTGGCCGGGGCGCTGGCCCTGCTCGCCGTCGACTTCGAGGAGCGGCTGCTGTGGCCGTTCCCGCCCATGGAACTCGTCGGGTACGTCGCCCTCTGCCTCGCCCTGGGGCTGCGCGAGCGGCGCCGGACGCTGGTGCTGGTGTGGCTCGCCACGGCGGGCGCGAACGTCGGCCTGGGGTTCGTCCCGCCGCACGGCTTCGGGGCCGAGGAGTCGCTGTTCACCATCCTCGGCGGCGTCGCGCTCCTGCTGGGCGGCGTGCTGCGCGAGCGGTACGAGGTGCAGCGCAGGCTGGTCGAGCAGGAGACGATCAGCGAGGCCGAGCGCGGCCGGCGGACGCTGCTGGAGGAGCGCGCCCGGATCGCGCGCGAGCTGCACGACGTGGTGGCGCACCACATGTCCGTCATCACGGTGCAGGCGGACACCGCGGAGTACCGCCTCGAGCGGCTGCCGCCGGACGTGCGGGAGGAGTTCACGTCCATCGCGGCGACCGCGCGGGAGTCGCTCGGCGAGATGCGCCGCCTCCTCGGCGTGCTGCGGAACGAGGAGACGCACGGCGAGCTCGCGCCCCAGCCGGGCCTGGCGCAGATCGGGCAGCTGGTGGAGGCGACGGCGAGGACCGTGGGGCCGGTGGAGTTCACCCCCTGCGACGTCGAGGTGTCCGAGGCGGTGGGCCTGTCCGCGTACCGGATCGTCCAGGAGGCCCTCGCGAACGTCGTCCGGCACGCGCCGGGTGCCCGCACGCGGGTGTCGCTGTCGGTGACGGAGCCCGATCCGCAGCACGGTGCGCGGCTCACCGTCCTGGTCGTCAACGGACCTCCGCCCCAGCCGTCCGGCGGGCCGCTCGAGGCGGGCGGCACCGGGCACGGGCTCGTCGGCATGCGCGAGCGGGTGCGGCTCGTCGGCGGCAGCCTCGACACGGGGCCGCTGCCGGACGGCGGCTTCCGGGTCGCCGCCCGGCTTCCTCTGAACCCCCCCGACTGAAAAGGACTTCACGTGACGACGCGCGTCATCATCGTCGACGACCAGGCCATGGTGCGGGCCGGCTTCGCCGCGCTGCTGGCCGCCCAGAGCGACATCGACGTGGTGGGCGAGGCCCCCGACGGCGCGCAGGGCGTCGAGCTGAGCCGGCGTACCCACCCGGACGTCGTGCTGATGGACGTGCGGATGCCCGAGATGGACGGGCTGGAGGCCGCACGCCGCATCCTGGAGCCGGCACCCGGTGGTGGGGGCACCTCCCACGCCCTTCAGGCAGTGGGGGAGCACCGGCCGCGCGTGCTGATGCTCACCACGTTCGACGTCGACGACTACGTCTACGAGGCGCTCCGGGCGGGCGCGAGCGGCTTCCTGCTCAAGGACGCGCCGCCGGCCGACCTCATCGCGGCGGTCCGCGTCGTGGCCTCGGGCGACGCGCTGCTCGCCCCCTCCGTGACGCGCCGCCTCATCGCGGACTTCGCCAGGCAGCGTCCCGTCTCCCGGGGCAAGCCCGCGCTGCGGCTCAAGGGCCTGACGCAACGCGAGACCGAGGTCCTCACCCTGGTGGCCCGCGGCCAGTCGAACGGGGAGATCGCGCAGACGCTGGTACTGGCCGAGCAGACGGTGAAGACGCACGTCAGCCGCGTCCTCACCAAGCTCGACCTGCGCGACCGCGCCCAGGCGGTGGTCTTCGCCTACGAGTCGGGGCTGGTGGCCCCGGGCGAGTAGGACCGCCCCCGCCCCTCCTCCACCCCCTACCGGGGTAGCACCCCCACATCGGCTCCCCGGTATGACGCCCTGCGCACAGCCGTCCCCGCACTCTTCACCCGTCACGGAAAGTGCGCGTACGAGGGAGACGGGACATGAGGCTACGCAGGGACAAGCGGCAGAAGGCGGACAACCGGCCGGAGGCGGACAGCCGGCCGGAGGCGGACAACCGGCCGGAGGCGGACAACCGGACCGAGGTCCCGGCCGCCACGCCCGGTCTCGCCGTCGAACTGCGTGACGTCCGGCGGCAGTACGGCCGCGGGGCGGGCACGGTGCACGCACTGGCGGGCGTCGACCTCGCCCTGCCGCGCGGCACGTTCACCGCGGTCATGGGCCCGTCCGGGTCCGGCAAGTCCACCTTCCTGCAGTGCGCCGCCGGGCTCGACCGGCCGACCGCGGGATCCGTGCGCCTCGGCGGCACGGAGATCACCGGCATGAACGAGAACGAGCTCACCGAGCTGCGCCGCAGCCGGCTCGGCTTCGTCTTCCAGGCGTTCAACCTGCTGCCGTCGCTGACCGTGGAGCAGAACGTCCTGCTCCCGATGCGCCTGGCCGGGCAGCGCCAGGACCGGCGCCGGGCGCAGGAGGTGCTCGCCCGGGTCGGGCTCGCCGACAAGGCGAGGCGCCGGCCCGGAGAGCTCTCCGGCGGCCAGCAGCAGCGCGTGGCCGTCGCCCGTGCCCTGGTCACCGACCCCGACGTGATCTTCGCGGACGAACCCACCGGCGCCCTCGACACCGGCACGGCCGCCGAGGTCCTCGGCCTGCTGCGCAACGCCGTGGACGCTCTGGGCGCCACCGTCGTCATGGTCACCCACGACCCGGTCGCGGCCGCCTGGGCCGACCGTGTGCTGTTCCTCGCCGACGGCGCCTTCGCCGACCACCTCGAGCGCGGTTCGGCGGAGCGGATCGCGGCACGGATGGCCGTGCTCACCTCGCGCGCCTCCCGCGCCGGTGCGATGGCGGGGGTGGCGGCATGAGGCGCCCCAACGGACTCGCCCGTGAGGCCGTCCGCTTCAAGCCCGCGTCCTTCGCGGGGACCTTCCTCGCGCTGCTGATGTCCGCACTGATCGTCTCGGCCTGCGGAATCCTGCTCGAGACCGGTCTGCGCGCCTCCGTGCCGCCGGAACGGTACGCGAACGCGCCGGTCGTCGTGGCGGCGGACCAGAACGAGTACGTCGTCACCGGCAGCGGCGAGGACCGCGAGAAGGAGGCGACGCCCCTGCCGGACACGGCGCGGATGGACGCCGGTCTTGCGGCGAGGGCCGCCGGGGCGCCGGGCGCGGCCACCGCCGTCGCGGACTTCACCTTCCCGGTGCGCGCGTCGGACGACGGCGCCGGCTCCGGCGCCCGTGCGCCGACCGTTCCGGGCGGTGTGCTCACCGCGCACGGATGGGGCTCGCACACCTTCACCGGCACCTCGCTGACCACCGGCTCCGCGCCCCGCGAGGGGGAGGTCGTGCTCGACGTGGGCACGGCCCGCGCCGCGCACGCCGCGGTCGGCGACACCGTCGTACTGGAGACCGCCGCCGGTCAGCGGGACTTCCGTGTCGCGGGCCTCGCCGAGGCCGGCCCCGCGGAGACCTCCCGCGACTTCGGCGGGGCGGGCGCCCTGGCCTGGTTCGCCGACTCCCAGGCCCCCCTGCTCGCCGGGCATCCCGGCAAGGCCGACGCCGTCGTCGTGCTGGCGGAGGACGGCACCGGCGCCGGCGCCCTCGCCGACGCCGTGAAGCAGGCCCTGGCCGGCTCCGGCGTCCAGGTCCACACCGGCGACGACCGCGGTGCCGTCGAGGACCCGGGCCTCGGGTACGCCAAGGTGACGCTCTTCGGGATCGGCGGCTCCTTCGGCGGCATCGCCGCCATCGTCGCCGTCTTCACCGCCGCCGGAACCGTCGCGCTCTCGGTCGGTCAGCGGGCCCGCGAGTTCGCCCTGCTGCGCGCCGTCGGCGCCACCCCGCGGCAGGTCCGCCGCGCGGTCGCCTCCGAGGCACTGCTCGTCGCGCCGCTCGCCGGGATCATCGGCTGTCTGCCCGGCATCGGGCTCGCGCACTGGTGGTTCGGGCAGCTCCAGGACCGCGGCGCCGTCCCGCGCGCCGTGGACCTGCACGTCTCCGGGCTCCCGCTGCTGGCCGCCGTCGTCGTGGGGCTGCTCACCGCGCTCGGCGCGGGCTGGGCGGCCGGGCGCCGGCCCGCGAGGATCAAGCCGGGGCAGGCGCTGTCGGAGGCGTCCGTGGAGCGGCTGCGGCCCGGCCCGGTCCGCATCCTCCTCGGTGTCGGCGCCCTCGTCGGAGGCGCGATCCTCACCGGCGTGTCCGCCCGCTCCACCGGGGACGACGCGGCCGGCGCCGCCCTCGGCGTCGTCATGCTCTTCATGCTCGCCGTCGGGCTGCTCGGCCCGCTGGTGGCCCGGCTGTGCGCCGGTCTGTTCGGCCTCCCGCTGCGCGGCGCGGGCCCGGCGGCCGAGCTCGCGGCCGCCAACTCCCGTACCAACGCCCGCCGCCTCGCCTCCGCGATCACCCCGATCGTGCTCGCCGTGGCCTTCTCCTCGACCCTCGTGTTCATGCACACGAGCGAGACCCACGCCGCGGACAAGCAGCTGCGCGCGGGCATCACCGCGGACCACGTGGTGACGGACCCGGCCGGGCTCCCGGTGGACGCGGTGGCACGCGCCGCCCGCGCGCCGGGTGTCGAGGCGGCCGTCGGGCTGCTGAACACGCAGGTGCTCGTGCCGACCGGCTCCGGTGAGTTCAAGGCGCTCCAGGGCGCGGCCACCCAGGGCGTCACCGGCTCCGGCGCCGAGCTGGCGAAGGTGCAGGACCTGGACGTACGCGACGGCAGTCTCGACCGGCTCGGCGAGGGCCGCATCGCCATCGACAGGACCCTGGCGACCTCGGCGGACGCCGGCGTCGGCGACCGGCTCCCGCTCTACCTCCCCGACGGGACGGAGGTCAGCCCCGAGATCGTCGCGGTCTACGGCCGCGGCCTCGGCCTGGCCACGGTGACCATGGACCGGGCGTCCCTGGCCGGGCACGTCACCTCGGGCTTCGACAGCACGCTCCTGGTGCGGGGCGGCTCGGAGCAGTCGCTCACCGCCCTGGGCGAGGTCACCGACGCCTCCGGCTACGCCACCGAGCAGAACCGCGACGCGAGGCTGGGCGCCTGGATGAACAACACCATGGCCGCGGTCCTCGGCGGGTTCGCCGCCGTCGCCGCGGTCAACACCCTGGTGATGACGGTCCTGGACCGCCGCCGCGAGCTGGGCATGCTGCGCCTCGTCGGCTCCACCCGACGTCAGGTGATGACGATGCTCCGCTGGGAGGGCCTGCTGGTCGCCGTGGTGGGCCTGGTCCTCGGTTCCGCGATCGCCGCGGCCACGCTGATCCCGATGATGAGCGGCGTGACCGGTGACCTGCCGTACGTGCCCCCGCTGCTGTACGGGTCCTTCGCGGTCGCCGCCGGCGGCCTGGCCCTGCTCGCGGTCACGCTGCCGGCCCGGGCCGCGCTGCGCCGCCGGCCCTAGCCCGTCAGGGGCGGCGGCCGGCATCGCACCGGCTCCCGTACCCGGCTCCCACCCCGTGCCGCCCCGCCGCCCCCTTCCTCATCCGGCAATGACGGAAAGGACACTCATGACCACAACCCCGGCTCCCCCGGCTCCCCCGGTCACCATCGGGAAGGCCGCTGTCGGAGCCCTCGGCTTACTGGCCCTGTCCACCGGCGCTCTGGAGTCGGTGGTGTCACCGACGATCCCGCTCCTGGAACGCGAACTGGACATGAGCCAGTCCGAAGGAGCGCTGCTCAGCATCGTGCTCCTCGTCACCGGTGCGCTCATCACGCCGTTGGCGGGCAGGTTCGGCGACCGCTACGGCGGGAAACGGGTCCTGATCCGGCTGATGGCGGTCGTCGCGGTCGGCGGCACGGTGTCCGCCCTGGCCCCGAACCTGCCCGTGCTGCTGCTCGGGCAGGTGTTGCAGGGGGCGATGGTGGGGGCGCTGCCCCTGTCGTTCATCGTCGTGCGCAAGAACCTGCCCCCGGGAGAGTCGAAGGTCGCCATCGGGGTGGTCAGCGGACTCTTCGTCGGGGGCGGGATGGTCGGCATGCTGTCGGCCGGTCCGGTGGCGGAAGGGCTCTCCCGGCACTGGATGTTCGCGCTGCCCACGATCGCGGTCGTCGGGGCCACCCTGCTCGTGAACAGGCTCATGCCGTCCGACCGGCCGGGCGGGTCGGACGACGCCGGCATCGACTGGCCCGGCCTGCTGCTCCTGAGCGGGATGCTGGTCACGCTCATGCTCGTTCTCGCGCTGGCCCCCGAAGCGGCCTCGCAACCACTCGTGCTCGGCGCCCTCGTCGTGCTTCTGGCCGTCTTCGTCACCGGCTGGGTGGCCGTCGAACGGCGTGCGGCCTCCCCGATGATCGATCTGCACATGCTGGCACGGCCCGCGATCTGGAAGGCGTGCGTGCTGACGTTCGTGATCTGCCTCGGCACCTCGATGGCGGTCTATCTCGTTCCGCAGCTGCTCGACGAACGCGGCGACGGGTACGGATTCGGCGCCGGCGCCACCGAGATCGGCCTCTTCCTGCTGCCCGGCGCCGTCGCCGCGACGCTGGCCGGGCCGCTCGGCGGGATCGGGGACCGGCGTTTCGGCTCGCGTGCCGTGGTCGACACCGGGGTCGTCATGATGGCCGTCTCCCTGGTCGTCCTGGCGTCCGTGCACACCGAGGTCTGGCACCTCGTCGTCGGCAAGGCACTGATCGCGCTGGCCAACGGCCTGTGCGTCACGGCGATGATGACCAGCACCGCCACGGCCGTCGGGGCCGAGGACACCGGCATCGCCACCAGCCTGATCCTGGTGAGCCGCGTACTCGGCTACGCCGTGGGCGGGCAGCTCGGTGGTGCGCTCCTCACCGCCGCGACCCCTTCCGGGTCGGAGGTCGCGGCCGAATCGGCCTACGTCACCGGCTTCGTCCTGGCCGGCGTCGTCACGTCGCTGGCCTTGTTCGTCACTCGCACCATGCCCAAAGGAGTCAAGGAATGACCCTCACCGATCAGTTGACGGATGTCCGTGGCACGCCGAGGCGCAAGGTCCTGATATCCGGGGCCAGCATCGCGGGGCCCGCCCTCGCGTTCTGGCTGAACCGCCACGGATACGCGGTCACGGTCGTGGAGAAGGCGCCCACCCTGCGCGGGGGCGGCTATCCCATCGATGTGCGCGGCACCGCGCTGGAGGTCGTCCGGAGGATGGGGATCCTGCCGCGGCTGCGGGACGCGCACATCGACCTGCGACGGCTGACCTTCCTCGACGCGGACGGCGGCGAGGTGACCTCCCTGCACCCGCACGCCGTCACCGGAGGCGTCGCGGGACGGGACCTGGAGGTACGGCGCGGGGACCTGGCCGACGCTCTGTACGCGGCGGTCCGTGACGACGTGGAGTTCCTGTTCGACGACTCCGTCGACACCCTCGACCAGACCGGCCACGGGGTCGACGTCACCTTCCGCGGGGGCGGCAGCCGCACCTTCGACCTGGTGTTCGGCGCGGACGGCATGCACTCGCGCACCCGGGAGATGCTGTTCGGCCCCGAAGAGCGGTTCCACCACTACCTCGGCTACTGCTTCGCCGTGTTCACCATGCACAACACCTTCGGGCTCTCCCACGAGACCGTGATGTGGAACTCTCCGGGCAGGGCCGCGGCGCTCTACGCCGTGGGGGACGACGACGAGGTGCACGCCTTCCTGAACTTCGCCCGGCCGGAGCCGCCCAGGGACGCGTTCCGGGACCCGCGGGCCCAACGCGAGCTGGTCGCCGAGGTCTTCGCCGACGCGGGATGGGAGGTCCCGGGCATGCTGGCCGCCCTGCGCGAGGCGGAGGACCTGTTCTTCGACGGGGTCGGCCAGATCCGCATGCCCCGCTGGTCCAGCGGCAGGGTCGCGCTGGTCGGCGACGCCGCGTACGCGCCCTCGTTCCTCACCGGACAGGGCACCAGCCTCGCCCTCGTCGGCGCGTACATGCTCGCCGACCGCCTCGCGGACCGGGACCATGTCGCGGGCTTCGCCGCCTACGAACGCGACACCCGGGAGTTCGTGACCCTGAACCAGGAACTGGTCGGCCAGGGCGGCGCCACGCTCTTCCCCACCACCACCCAGGCCCTGAAGCAGCGGAACGACAGGCTCCGCGGCCTCGGCGCCATGCCCCCGGCGGAGGGGAAACCGGCTCATACGGCGCTCACCCTGCCCGAGCCCCCGCGCCCGGCGTGACGGCCGGGCCGGGTCGGGCCCCTGCCGGCCGGCGGCCGCCCCTCCGGTTCAGTCGCGCCGCCAGCCGGTGAGCGTCCGCCAGGTCTCGCCGCGTACGGAGGTGACCGATACCTGTTCGGGTACGTAGTCGGAGCACTTCGCGTTGTGGCAGGGACCGGCGGTCCATGCGGGGACGTAGACGCCCATCGTCTTGTGCCGCTCCAGGACGGCGTCCACGGGGTGTCCGCACGAGCGGCACACGTACGTGACCCGGGGCGGCGTCGGCTGCTCTCTCGTTCTGGACATACTGGCATATTACTATCCCTTTAGTCCCCTTTGGGTGTCTTTTGGTGGGGCTTCGTGGCCGGCGGGCGGGGGGCGCAGCAGGCTGAGCGCGATGGAGACGCTCAGGACGACGGCGATGACGGCGAGGCTGAGCGGAGAGGGGATCTCGGGCACGGCGGGGCTGATCATCTCGTGGGACGCCTGGAGGATGAGCTTGACGCCGATGAAGGCGAGGATGAGCGCCAGGCCCTTGCTCAGGTACTGGAACCGGTCCAGCAGGCCGGCGAGCATGAAGTAGAGGGCGCGCAGGCCCAGGATGGCGAAGGCGTTGCTGGTGTAGACGATGAAGGCGTCGCTGCTGACGGCCAGGACGGCGGGCACGCTGTCGACGGCGAAGACGAGGTCGGCCGCTTCGATCGCGGCGACGACGGCGAGCAGCGGGGTGGCGACGCGCCTGCCGGCCTCCTTGACGAAGAAATGGGGGCCGGCGTAGTCGTCCCGCACGGGGACGACCTTGCGGAGCAGGCGTACGGCGATGCTCCTGCCGGGGTCGAAGCTGTCCTCCTCCTCTTTGAGGATCTTGTAGGTGCTGTAGAAGAGGATGGCGGCGAAGACGAACAGGACGGCGGTGAAGCGGCTGACCACGGCGACGCCGGCGGCGAGGAAGACGCCCCGGAAGACCAGGGCGCCGAGGACGCCGAGGAACAGGACGCGGTGCTGGTAGGCGCGCGGAACGTTGAAGTAGCCGAAGATCAGCGCGAAGACGAAGAGGTTGTCGACCGAGAGGCTCTTCTCCAGCAGCCACGCGGTGGTGTACTCCACTCCGGCGGTCGTCCCGACCACGAGGAAGACCACGGCGCCGAAGGCGATCGCCAGTCCCACCCAGACCCCGCTCCAGACGGCGGCCTCCCGGAACCCGATGACGTGGGCCTGCCGGTGCGCGAGCAGATCGACCGTCAGGGACACCAGTACGGCGACGGCGAAGACCATCCACAGCCACAGCGGAACATCGTGCACGGGCCCGGCCCTCCAGGCGTGGTCGACCGGCGGTCTCCTTCCGAGTCTGGTGCATGCGGCGGCGGGTGTCTCCTCGGCGCACTTCCCCAGGCCCGGCCCGCCGCTGCCGGATGACGGCCGTCGGACGACGGCGACCGGTCGTCGTGCTCCGGTCGAACGCGGCGTTCACCCCCTGCCTGACGCACGCGCGCCCGAAGGCGAGACGCACCGTCTTGTGTGAGCGTGCCGCATGGGCTACCGTTCAAGGCAACGAGACGATACGTTTCGTATTCATAAGGAGCGTTCCGGCCGGATCCGGCGCGCGGCGAGTGAACACCGCACCCGGCAGGAGGCCCGGTCTCCGGCCGTGGACACGCGGTTCTCCGGCGTGCCCGTGCGCCGGTACACGACCTGGGGCGGGTCCTCGGGCGCCGAGCCGCACCGGGCCCGCGCGGCACTCAGTCGCCGACCTTCCCGGCGTCGACGCGCCGGCCGCGCACCGTGTCCACCACGATCGGGATCCCGTCCGGGACCTGTCCCCGGAGACGGTCGAGCAGCGCCTTCACCGACGGGAGGTCCCCGGGGGAGCGGACGTGGATGTGCAGGGTCCGGGACACCGCCTCGACCCGGGTGACGGACGCGCCCGGTGTGCCGGCGAGCCACTGGTCCGCGGCGTTCTTCGCCCGGCCGGTCCAGGTGTCGATCAGGAGCGTGAGCGCGGTGTTGGCCGCCAGCGGGACGAACACGACGACGAACAGCAGGGTCATGGCGGCGTAGGCGCCGCGCGCGGGGCGTCCGGCGGTCCTCTCGGCCCGGGTGCCGTAGCCGAGGGCCGCGAAGGTCGTCATGCCGCCGAAGAGAAGGGCGAACAGATTGGACACGAACAGGACCAGCGCGCCCAGCGCGAGCCATCCCGCCAGCTTCCCCAGGCACACGCCGACCACCACCAGCGGCGGGACGAGGGAGATGGCGATCGCGACCCCGGGCAGAACGGCGGCGACGTCCCGCCGGGCGAGCGCCACCGCGCCGGCGAAGCCGGTCGCCAGGGCCGCGACCAGATCCATCAGCCCCGGTGACGTACGTGACGAGATCTGGCTGTTGGACAGGAGGTCGTAGTCGCCGGGGAGCACCAGGGAGAACACCGCCCCGAACGCGATCACCAGCGCGCAGGCCGCCAGGACGACTCCCGCCGATCCGGTCCGCCGCCGCTGCACCGAGCCCAGGGCGGTGCCCATGATCGGCGTGGACAGCGGGGCGATGATCATCGCCCCGATCACGGTGGCCGTCGAATCCGTCAGCACTCCGCCGGCCGCGATGACCGACGACAGGGACAGCATCGTCCAGAAGGCCGAGCGCTTGGACCTCGTGTCCCCGGACGACAGGACCAGGTCCCGCGCCAGCTCGTCCAGCGAGCGGCGCTGGGAGGCCGGCAGAACATGGGCGCGTAGACCGCTGAGCATGGTCTCAAGCAACCACAGGCGGTGTGGTCACGGTGGGCAAGGACACGGGCCACGCGATCGAATCCAGTCCTTGGCCGGAGGCGCGGCCGGTGCGTGGGGGACGAGCCGGCCGGAGCCGGACGGGGGCGCCCACGGCCGAGAACCACGGTCACCGTGTCTGTTCCGTCCGGCGGTCCTGGCGGTAACTTTGGTGGACAAGGCCCCTGAAGGAGGGCGAATGCGATGCCGTGGTTCATATGGCTGCTCGCCGCCGCGGCACTGGGTGTCGCCGAGTTCCTCACCCTGACACTCGTCCTCGGACTGCTGGCGGGCGCCGCATTGGTCGCCGCCGTGGTCTCCGGTGCGGGAATCGGCCTTCTCGGCCAGCTCCTGGCCCTGGTGGCGGCAGCGGCGGCGGGCCTCCTCCTCGTCCGTCCCGTCGCGCTGCGCCACATGGCGCAGCAGCCCCTCCTGCACGAAGGCAGTGACGCGCTGATCGGCAAGCGGGCCGAGGTCGTGCAGGAGGTCACCGCGACCCGCGGCCTGATCAAACTGTCCGGAGAGGAGTGGTCCGCCCGCGCCTTCGACGAAAGCCTCGTGATCCCGGTGGGCGCGCTGGTGGACGTCATGGAGATCGAAGGCGCCACGGCCCTCGTCTACCCCCGCGAACTCCTTCCATGAACGGCTGAACACGCAGCAACGGAGGCACTGTGGATCCAGTTGTCGTCCTCACTCTCGTGGCGGTCATCGTCGTCGTCTTCCTCATGGCCTCAGCCGTGCGGATCGTCCCGCAGGCGCGCCGCTACAACATCGAGCGGTTCGGCCGGTACCGCCGGACGCTGCAGCCCGGCCTGAACCTGGTCCTGCCGGTGGCGGACCGCGTCAACACCAAACTCGACGTGCGCGAGCAGGTCTACTCGTCCGACCCCAGGCCGGTGATCACCGAGGACAACCTCGTGGTGAACATCGACACCGTGCTGTACTACCAGATCACCGACCCGCGGTCGGCGGCCTACGAGGTCGCCGACTACCTGCAGGCGATCGACCAGCTCACCGTGACCACGCTGCGGAACGTCATCGGCAGCATGGACCTGGAGGAGACGCTCACCTCGCGCGAGGAGATCAACTCCCGGCTCCGCGCCGTCCTCGACGACGCCACCGGCAAGTGGGGCATCCGGGTCAACCGCGTCGAGATCAAGGCCATCGATCCACCGGCCACCATCAAGGAGGCGATGGAGAAGCAGATGCGGGCCGAGCGCGACAAGCGCGCGGCCATCCTGCACGCCGAAGGGGAGCGGCAGGCCAAGATCCTCACCGCGGAGGGCACGAAGCAGAAGGACATCCTGGAGGCGCAGGGCACCCAGCAGGCCATGATCCTGCGGGCGGACGGCGAGGCGAAGGCGGTGGAGCTCGTCTTCCAGGCCGTCCACCGCAACAACGCCGATCCGAAGATCCTGGCCTACAAGTACCTCGAGACGCTCCCGCACCTGGCGAGCAGCGACAACAACACGTTCTGGGTGATCCCGGGGGAGCTGACCGAGGCGGTCCGGACCGTCACCCGTGCGTTCGGCGACCAGCCGGCGGAAGGTCCTCCCCGAACCGCGCGGCCGGAGGAGGCGGACACCGCCGACGGCACGCCGGCCGAAGGCCGGACGCCGGAACTCGACGCCGCCGCCACGGCCGCTCACGAGGCCGAGAGGCAGGCCGCCGCCGCGGTGAGCGACGCCAAGGCGGAGGCCGTCGAGGCCGCGAAGTCGCCCCGGGCGCCGCACCGGGGGCAGACGCCCGGTGGCTGAGCCCATCGGGCCCGCCGTGAGGCGTCCGGGGCTCCCGGGCCCCGGACGGACCGCGCACGCCGCTCCCCCCGGGGCGACGCGGAGGGCCCCGTGAGCGCGGACAGGACGAAGCGGGACTGTGATCCGTACGTGACCGCGACCCCGTAAGGTCCCGTGGGCCGGGGTGATCCGGCCCGGCCGGCGCACCGCTCGGCTCCTGTACCGCCTCGGGGACGTCCTGCTCCTCGCCGTGGTCCGGTGCGTCCTGCGGTGACCGCCCGGTCCGCTCACCCGGGTGTCCGTCCCGGCCGTGGCGGCGTACGGGGTCTGCGCGGGCGTCGCGGCCACCGTGACCCCGCGGGCGGCCGGCGGCGTGCCGCCCCACCCTCCGGCCGACGCGCGGACGGCACCGGGGCGGACGGCACGACGGTCACGGTGTCACACGGGACGCGGCCGAGGCCTCGTCGGTCGAGGAAAGGACTTCCCATGCCCGGTCTCAGAGGTACGACGGTCGCGGTGGCGGTGATGGCGGGCGTCCTGGGGTTGACGGGGTGCCAGGACTCGTCGGGGTCCCACGCCGGCTCGGCCGCGCCGTCCGCGCACGCCTCCGCCCCGTCGGACACCCCGGCCGCCGCTCCCTCCGCGTCCGCCACTCCGACGCCCACGCCCACGAGGCCGGCCCCCACGCCCACGCCGTCGCACGCCTCGGCCGTCCCGGCCGTCGCCGCGTCCCCCGCTCCCGCCGCGACCCGCTCCCCGTCCGCGGACCGCACCGGCTGCCGCAATCTGACGGCCGGCAGCGAAGTGAAGGCCGCCGTGACGGAGGCGTACCGGCGCGGCTTCCCCCGCTTCGTCCACGTCCGGCCGGTGCCGCGCCAGTTCTTCCTCGGCCGGTGCGGCGGCGTCCGCTACGCCGCCACCCGCTTCGAGCCCACCGCCGGCGCCACGCACGAGGAACTCGTGGGCATGCAGGACGAGGGAAGCGCCACCAAGTACTTCCGCGGCACACCCGAAGGCGGCTGGACCTACCTCACCAGTGACGCCTTCCCCCGCGCACCACGCGGCTGCGGCGACGTCCCGCAGATCCCCGAGGCGCTGGCCGAGCTCTGGGGGAACTGCGCGGCCGGGCACTGAACCCCCGGACGGCCGGGCGGGGCCGGCCGTGTGCCTCACCGCGACCGGTCGCCGTACGCCGCCCTCGAACCGGTCCGGGCCGGTGCGGGCGTCCCGTCCCCACGGAGCCCGCACCGGCTGTCCTCGCCCGGCCCGCCCGCCCGGCCTCCCCGCGGGGCACGACTACGAGCGCAGGGCGTCGACCGGTTCCATGCGGGAGGCCCGCAGTGACGGGTAGAGGCCGGCCAGGAGTCCCACCAGGGCCCCGGCGACCGGGGCTCCGAGGGCGAGGCGGACGTCCAGGACCGGTGTCCACTCCTTGACGGCGGAGACGGCCACCACGACGACCATGCCCAGGGCGGCGCCCACGACACCGCCGAGGAGTCCGATCGTCGTCGACTCCACCAGGAACTGGCCGGCGACCTGACGCCGCGAGGCCCCGAGGGCGCGGCGCAGTCCGATCTCCCCGATCCGCTCGATGACGGTCACCAGCGTCACATTGGCGATGCCGATGGCCCCGACCACCAGCGAGACCAGCCCGAGGACCAGGAACAGGCCGTTGACGTCCCCCTGCACCCCCTTGCGGGCCCTGGTCGGATCGGGCGGTGCCGTCACGGTCAGGGAGGCCTCGGCTCCGGGGGCCAGCGCGATCGGCGCCTGGCGGGCGACCTGGCCGGCCGCGCCGAGCGCGGTGTTGATCAGCACCCGGGTCACGGTCCCCAGCCCCATCCGGTCCGCGGCCGTCGTGGGCGGCAGGATCACCGCGGTGGCGAGCTGCTGTTCCCGCTCCACTCCGCCGAGTATCCCGATCACCGTGTACGCCTGGCCCTTCAGGAAGACCGCGGGGGCGTTCTCGACCGAGCCGATGCCGAGGAGCCGCGCCGCCTGGTCGCCGAGGACCGCCACCCGGTCGTGCCGGGCGATGTCCCCCTCGTCGAGGAAGCGTCCGGCGGTCATCCCGCCCCGTACGGCGGCCGGCAGCGCGGGGGACGCGGCGACGACGGCCATGGTCTGGCCGGTGGTCTCGCCGGGGGCGACCACGTGGTTGGCGCGCACCTCGACGCCGGCGGTCTCCTGGGAGTCGGCGATCGCGGCCACCGACTCGACCCCGGCCAGCCGGCGCACCGCGTCGACCCCCGACCAGTCCACGAGCGGACCGGAACCGGCCGAGGCCACGGAGGGCACCCCCACCGTGACCGAGGTGGCGGTCAGGGCGTCGAACCGGCCCACGATCTGGTTGCCCGCCGTGGACGAGACCCCGATGGTGATGACCAGGGTGGTGATGCCCAGGACGGTGCCCAGCGTGGTCAGGGCGGAGCGCGTCGGACGGGCGAGCACCCCCGCCAGCGCTTCGGACCACAGGTCCCTGAAGTCCATCCAGGGACGCTCGACGGTCCTCCCGGCCCGTGCCCTCCTCCCGGCCCGTGCGGTGCCCGCGGAGGCCGCGGCTCGCGGGGCGCGTGTCCGGGACCTCATCGGTGCTCCTCGGTGAGCCGTCCGTCGCTGATCCTCACCCGCCTGTGGGCGCGCCCGCTGACCGCCTCCTCGTGCGTGATCACCACCAGGGTCATGCCCTGCTCGCCGAGCCGGCCGAAGAGGTCCAGCACCGACTCGGTGTTCTCGCTGTCGAGGTTGCCGGTGGGCTCGTCGCAGAGCAGCAGGGCGGGTTCGCTCATCAGCGCCCGGGCGATCGCCACCCGCTGTCTCTCACCGCCGGAGAGCCGGTCCGGCCGGAAGCCGGCCCGGTGCGCCAGACCCACCCGTCGCAGTGCCTGCTCGGCCCTGGCACGCCGGCCGGCCCGGCCGCGCCCGGGGCGCGGCCGGCGGTAGGCCTCGGCCAGCATGACGTTCTCCTCCACGGTCCGGTACGGCAGCAGGTGGAAGGACTGGAAGACGAACCCGATCCGGCTGCCGCGCAACGAGGTGCGCTCCAGGTCGCCGAGCGCGTTGGTCTCCACCCCGTCGAGCCAGTAGGTGCCCGAGGTGGGGCGGTCCAGCAGCCCCAGGGTGTTGAGCAGCGTCGACTTGCCGGAACCGGAGGGGCCGACGATCGACAGGTGCTCGCCGCGCCGAACGGTCAGGTCCACCTCGCGCAGGGCGTGCACCGGCGGTTCGGAGTCGAAGGTCCGGTTCACGGCGGTCAGTCGGATGACCGTGTCCGCGTCGGGCACGGCGGGCAATGGCGGACCGCTCATCGTCCGACCACCACCTGGTCGCCGGGGGCCAGGGCGGCACCGGACGACGGGGTGACCTCCACCTGACCGTCCGCGGAGAGCCCGGCCTCGACGACGACGTCCACCACCTCGCCGCCGCGCACGACCCGCACCCGGGCCTTCCCGTCGGCGGACGTGTGCAGCGCGGCGAGGGGCACCGTCAGCACCTCGCCCTCCGACGAGCCCACCTCGATGGTGACCTTCGCGGATTCGGCGGCGTTCTCCGCCAGCGTCCCCGCCGGTACGGAGATCTGCACCGGTACGGGAGCCGAGCTGCCGTCGCTCCCGCCGTCCGAGGTCCCCTGCTGCTTGCCGGCGCCGGCCGGATCGTCCTTCGGCACGTCGTCGCCGAGCGCCACCACCTCGCCGTCCGCCGTCGTGCCGTCGGTGGTCTCCACCCGGGCCCGCATGCCCTTGTGGAGCAGCTCGGCGTCTCCGGCCGGGACCACGGCCCGCACCACGACCTTGGAGCTGGTCACCGTGGCGACCGGTCCGGAGGGGGTGTCTCCCGTCTTCACGGACACCTTGTCCAGCCGGGCCGGCAGTTCCGACAGGAAGACCACCTCACCGGCGGGGACCTTGGTTCCGTAACCGGCCCGGAAGGCGGAGAGCGCGGTGTTGGCCGCGTCCAACTGCTGCCGCGCCGACTTGAGTTCCAGCTCGGCGGCGTCCCCGCCGGTGCCCGACCCGTCTCCGGAGCCGCCGCCGGACTCCCCGGAGCCGCTGCCGGACTCCCCGGAGCCGCCGCCGGGCTCCCCGGAACCAGCGGTCCCCCCGGACCCGCCGCCCGGGTTCCGTGCCGCGAGGAGGGCCTGCTGCGCGGTGGTCACCGCCGCTTCGAGCGTCCCCAGCTGCTGCTTGTCGGCGACGGTGGGCTCCACGGCGCGGTAGCCCTTGCTCTCGTACCAGCGGCTCACCGCCGCGGCGTCCGACTGCCCGTACGTCCCGTTCGCCGAACCGGGGTCGAAGCCCAGCCGGGTCAGCGCCCGCTGGAGCTGCTCGACGTCGTCCCCGGAGGCGCCGGGGCCCAGCGTCCGGTACATCGGCACGGTGCCCCGCAGCACCAGCACCGGCCGTCCGCTCACCTGCATCAGCACATCGCCCTCCTTCACCTCCGCCCCGGCCGCCGGTGCCTTGGTGATCCGCTGGGCGACGCCGTCGCCGGCCCCCGCTTCACCGGACCCGGAGTCCGGGGAGCCGACGGGCCCGGCCAGGGTCACGCTCTGCGGCGAGGCGAACTCCACCGAGCCCTGGGCCACCACGCTCGCGGTGAGCGAGCGCCGCTCGACCGCGACGGTGACGGGACCGGCTTCCGGCGGCCGGTGCGAGGCGGCGGCGTCCGCGGGCGACTGCATCCGCGATCCGGCGAACCAGCCGCCCGCCCCGACCAGCGCCACCGCGGCGACGACGACCGTCAGCTGTCCGGAACGGGTGCCGGTCAGCCTGCGGAACCGTCCGGGACGGGCGCCGGCCGGCTCGGGGCGCTGCCTCACCCGGCACCGCCGCCGCTGGTCGGGGCCTTCAGGAACTTCGGGAAGTAGGCGGCCCGGAACTCCTTGCCGCACTCCAGGTCCCGCATCGCCAGCTCGATGTCCTTGGTGAGCAGCGGGAGGGCCTCCTCCTTGCTCATGGGCTCCTGGGTGTTCCCGTCCTCGTCGACGGCGGGGATGGTGCTGGCCGGAGCGGAGTCGAGCGCCTGGAGCCTGACCATCTCCCCGATGCCGGTCGGCTGCGTGGTCGTGACGGAGATGCCTTCCTTCCTCAGGCACGAGGCGTACGACTGCGCCAGCGCGACCAGCTTCGGATCACCGTTGAGCGCCTGAGCGTTGGCCTGGTTCCGGTTCGTGGCCTCGGTGCCCCGCTCCTGGGCCGACGAGGAGCCGTAGACCTTCTTGTCGGCCTCACCCTGACAGCCGGTCCAGTTCTTCTCACCGGCCTTCGGGTCGGGGATGGCGCCCAACGCCTCGTTGTACGCGGCCTTCTGCTCGGGGGTGAGCGTGTCCACGTAGTCCGCGTTGGGCGTCTTGTTCGAGTCCTGTCGGGCGGCCGCACTGCCCGACGCGCCGGCGTCGTCGGGGTAGACGATGCCCGCGTAGACGCCGAAACCGTACTTCTGCCGGTACTTCTTCGTCAGCGCGTAGTCCGCCCCGTAGGTGTCCCAGGAGGCGGCGGGATCCTCGGGGGCCACGGGGGTGTAGGTGAATCCCTGCTTCTTCATGCAGGCCGCGATCGCGTTCTCCAAGAGGTACTGCTTCTTGAGATCGGCGTTCGCGTCGGCGGGGATGTCGAGCTGGCCCGACGATCCGGCCGTGGTCTTCTCACCGTCCGACGCGTGGGACTCCGAGCCGGTGTCGGTGTCGGTGCCACAAGCCGCCAGCAGCGGCAGCAGACCGACCGCCGTCGCGGCGGCCAGTCTCCGGACAGTGCGGGATCGAGTCATCTACTTCCATCCGATCGGGGGGAGGGGGATTCCGCCTGCGGACGCAGGAGAACGCGGAGTTCACAGTGGTGCCGGCAGTTCATGGCCCTGAGGCCGGTACATGACCGAGCTGTAACGGCCGTACGCCGTGCCGGCCGGCTTCGGGGCCGGCGCCGGTCATACGGGCGGTCCGGTGACGAGGTCACCGTTCTCGTCGTAGGGCCAGGCGTTGGAGACGCATCCGTGCAGGCCCTTGATCTGCTGCATCATCACGGGGGCCAGTCGCCCGGCGCCCCCGCAGGTCACGTGCGAGTGGCCGAGGAAGTGCCCCATCTCGTGGTTGATGATCAGCGCCCGGTAGTCCTGGATCGGTCCGTCGAAGGTGGGCGAGCCCTTGACCCAGCGCTTGAGGTTCACCACCACCCCTCCGGGAACCTCGCAGTTGTACTCGCCTCCGGTGTCCTGCTGGATGCCCGCCCAGCACAGGGCGTCCGCCGTCGCCGGTGTCGCGATCTTGATCGTGATGTCGTGCGGCGATCCCGCGCTCACCAGCTGGAACGCGTTGTCCGGGTCGTGGGTCCAGCCGCGCGGGGCGGCGAGTATCCCGGCGATCTCCTTCGCCGCCTGGGACGGCGAGATGTCGAGGCCGGTCTCGACCTGCACGACGTAGCGCACCGGGCGGGAACCGCTGCCCACCGTCTCCCCGCCGGCCTGCGCGGTGACGAACGTCCCGCTGCCCGTCGGGGGGACGTCGATCTCGGTCCGGCTCGCGGAGGGAGAGGGGGAGGGGGAGGGGGACGAGGACGGTGTGGGTGGGGGAGTGGGGGTGGCGTGCGTGTTCCGCGGGCGCGGAGCACCGCTCGACGCGTCGCTCCGCCCGCCTTCCAGGAGATACGCCGCCGAACCCAGCAGGCCGACGGTCACCAGCAGGCCGGTCAGCAGGTTCCGGCCCCGGCGGCGCGGCCGTCCCCGGCGATGGGAGGACCGCCGCCGGCGGCCGGCTCGGTGAGCGGCCGCGGTGCTGCCGGTGGGGGATGCGGATTTCCGCCGTCGTGCCGAATGCATGGCAGGTCAATCTGGTGATTCCAGATGACCGCGATGAGCCGGCGTTGTCACGGAAGGATAACGACGCCCCGCGCTCCCCGTCCCGTGTGATCGTTGTGTAACGGCGGCCGGAGAGGGGCCTCGGCCAGGTCGGTCACGTCATCCGGCCTGCTTACACTGCCGAAATGCCACGGGTCCTGATTGTCGAAGACGACCAAGACGTCCGCAGGGCCGTCCAACTGGGTCTGCGGCACCAGGGGCATGAGGTCTTCGCCGTGGAGACGGGTGAGGAGGGGCTGGAACGGCTCCGCCCCTTCCGGCCGGACGTCGTCGTGCTCGATCTCATGCTGCCCGGCATGTCCGGCCTGGACGTGTGCCGCCGGATCAGGGACCGCGACCAGGTGCCGATCATCATGGTGACGGCCCGCGGAGACGACATCGACGTGGTCGTGGGACTGGAGACCGGCGCGGACGACTACGTGGTGAAGCCCGTGCAGGCCAGGGTGCTCGACGCCCGGATACGGGCCGTGCTGCGCAGACAGGACGCGTCGCTGCCGGACGGCACCCGTCCCCGGGCGGAGACCCACGGCGAGCTGGTCGTCGACCGCGCCGGGCTCGTGGTGACGCACCGCGGCGAACCCGTCACCCTCGCCCCCTCCGAACTGCGGCTGCTGCTGACCCTGTCGGCCTCGCCCGGCCAGGTGTTCAGCCGCCAGCAGCTGCTGGAAGCGGTCTGGGAACACAGCTACCACGGCGACATACGGCTCGTGGACGCCTGTGTGAAGCGACTGCGCAACAAGCTCGGAGAGGGCAGGAACCCCCGTTACGTGCAGACCGTACGCGGATTCGGCTACCGCTTCGGCACCTCATGAGCGACCGGACATCCGCGCGGACACGGAGGGCCGTACGGACGCGGAAGGCCGCCGGGGAGCGGAGAACCGCACCCGAGGTCCCCACGGCTGAAGAGACCCCCGCCGCACCGGGTGCCGGCCCCCGGCGGTTCCTCCGGGCGGCCCTGGCACGCGTCCCGCTCCCCCTGCGCGGCCTGCGCCCCCGCCTGCTGACGTCCTTCGTCCTGGTGGCCATGGCCAGCTCCCTGGGCACCGGGGCCCTCGCCTTCCGCGAGGCGCGCACGGGGGTGCTCCAGCAGAGCCAGGACTCCGTCATCAACCAGTTCCGCACGAGCGTCGACGCCGTCGCGCCCCACATCCCCTTCGACCCGGACCAGACGGACCTCCAGTCCGCGGTGGACCAGGTGCTGTACGCGAACCGTTCGTCGGGCTGGCGGATCATGGCCACGTACGGTGACCACCGCGCCTACGCGCCGAGCGCCGGTTTCGTCGAGCTGAGCCCCGAAATGCTCCGGTCCGTCCGGGAGCGACGTGTCGCGGTGTTCCAGCGGATGAACGTCGACGGGCGTCCTCGTCTCGTCGTCGGCATGCCCGTCACGTACACCTGGGGCGAGGGCCTGGAGACCAGGCTCTCCGGGCTCGTGATGTACCTGGAGGTCCCGCAGACCACCGAGGAGGGGTACGTCGAGGCCATGGTCAGCGGCATCGAGCGGGCCACCCTGGTGGCCCTGTGCCTCGCCGTCGTCCTGGCGCTGCTCGCCGCGAGCGGCGTACTGCGTCCCGTACGGGCGCTGCGCCGGGCGACGCGCCGGATGGCCGCGGGGCATCTCGACGTACGGCTGGACGTCACCGGCTCCGACGAACTGGCCGATCTCTCCCAGTCCTTCAACGAGACGGCGGCCGAACTGGAGCGGACCGTACGGGAGCTGCGCCGCCTGGAGGCCCAGGGGCGCCGCTTCGTGGCGGACGTCTCCCACGAGCTGCGCACGCCGCTGGCGGCGATGTCGGCGGTCACCGACGTGCTGGACCTGGAGGGGGAAGGGGAGACCGGTGAGGCGCTGCGGCTCATCAGCGAGGGAACGAACCGGCTGAGCGGATTGGTGAACGACCTGATGGAGATCTCCCGTTTCGACGCGGGGGCGGCCGAACTCAACCGGGACGAGATCGACCTGGCCGAGTCCGTACGGCGCACCGTCGCCTCCCGGTGGCGGCAGGAGCAGGTGGAGACCCGGCTGCCCGGACCGGGTGAGCTCCGCGCGCGCGTCGATCCGCGCAGGCTCGACGTGGTGACGGCCAACCTGATCGGCAACGCGCTGCGGCACGGAGCGCCGCCCGTGCGGCTGACCATGGGGGTACGGGTGGACGGAGCGGGCATGGCGTGGGCCGTCATCGAGGTGACCGACAACGGACCGGGCATCGCCGAGGAGGCCATGCCGCACATCTTCGAGCGGTTCTACAAGGCGAGCACCTCACGGGCCAGGAGCGAGAGCAGCGGCCTTGGTCTGGCCATCACGGCGGAGAACGTGCGCCTGCACGGGGGGCGCATCCGGGCGGCGAACCTGCCCCGGGGCGGCGCGGTGTTCACGGTCGAACTCCCGCTGCACCGCGACGACACCGGCACCGAGGCCGACGGGGGCACCCGGTGAGGGGCTCGCGGACGGCAGCGCTGCTGTCCGGGCTCACGGCCGTGGCCGCGGTCGCGCTCACGGCGTGCGGAGTCCCCCCGTCCGGTGTCATCGAGACCGGTGCGCCGGCGAGCGGCATGTTCTCCCCCGGTGAGACACCACCCTCGACGCCCGCCACCATCTCCCTCTTCTTCCTGCGCGACGGGGAGTTGACGCCCCATCCCTACCAGATCGACGACGCCGGGGACCTCGAGGCCGTCGTACGCCTGCTGTTCGAGGCGTCGGCCGCGAACGAGACCCAGGCGGCCACCACGGAGCTGCCCCGCCTGACGGACGCGCCACGGGTGGCGATCGACGGCGACGGCATCCTCTCCGTCCGGCTCCCCGGTGCGACGGCTCCGCTGAGCCGTCGGGCCGTGCTCCAGCTGACGTGCACGGTGAACCACGCGGCTTCGCTGGTCCCCACCGACGTCCCCCGCGCCGACGCGGAAGCCGACGGCGACACCGCGCGCCGTTCCGCCGCGCCCAGCAGCCTCCATGTGTTCGGGGACGGATGGGAGATGACGCAGTCGGACCACGCGTGCCCCGTCGTGCCCCCTTCGCAGGAGCAGCCGGAAGCACCGACCCCGTGGGAGTCCTCCGGCTGACCACCGACGACTTCACCCCCGCGCCCGCCCGCGCAGCGGCAGGCCGGCCACTGGCCCGGACGGCAGAGAACCCCAGGCCACTGACCCGGGACTCCAAGAAGAGCGGGTGACGAGAACCGAACTCGTGCTCCCTCTCGGCCCGGAAGCGGTCGGCGTCTTTGTCATGCCGTCCGCGCTACGTTGGCCTCACTGTAGGAGTGATGAGCCGGGGGACCGATGGGCCTGCTGCTGTACTACCCGACCGTGAATCCACCCACGGAGGTCGTTCACCAGGCATTGCTCTACTGGGACGGCCTCGCCTCGGTCGTACCACGGGACCCCCGTGTCTACGGTGCGGTGGCGAGCCGCGAGTTGCGGCAACTGGAGGAGCGGGGCCTGTACAGGCCGTTGGCCTTCACCCACGAATCCCTGGACGTGTTGGCCGAACCCGGAAGCCAGGACATCTCCTGGACCTCGGGGCAGACTTCGTCGCTCCTGGCGGAAGAACTGAGGCGCATCGCGGAGCGGCCGGACCCGCCGCCACCCGCCTCGTCGCCGGAAGCCGTCATCTACACCTCGAAGATCAGCGGCTGGCTCAAGGAATTACTGCTGGAACTGGGGCTGGCCAGGCGCGGCCGCAGGAGCATCATGGCGGACCTCGTGGTGTCGAAGGAGGTGCAGACGCTGATCATCGGGGTTCTGGCGCGAGAACTCGCCGCCAGTCCTGACATCGCCCTCTTTCCGTACACGGACAGTGAAGAAGCGTTCAGGAACAGCTTGCGTCCGCACTCCTCCGTCACCTCCCTGGCATGGGAGACGGAACTCGGTCGGCTGCTTCCCGTCCCCGTTCCGGGCACTCCCACGGCCGACGTACTCGCCTTCCGCGAAAGGTACGCGGACGAGCGCATCCGGCTGATGCGGGCCCTGCACCGCATGCTCAGTGAATTGCGCCGCGATTATGAACATCCGGCGGATGTTTTCGCTCAATTTCGCGTGGAACTGTCCCGGGCCGTGCACGACTACCAGGGTGCGCGCCGCAGTAGCAGGATGGCCTGGGTGCATCGTTCGGTCACCGTGTCGGTCGCTGTCGCGGCTGCGGCGGGGGGTGCCCTTCTGCTGCCGGACATGGGATGGCTCCTCGGCACGATCGGCGGTTACGCCCTGAACGTGGCCACCCGTGAGGTTCGCCCCCTCGCGCGGGCCCGTGACGAACACGAATTCAGTTACCTGCACCGGGTCGAGAGCAACTTGTCCTGAAGCATCACGGGAAGGTGCACCGATGACGTTGGCTTGGAGACTGCCGGGAAAGGCCCGGTTGAAGCCGGGAAGGCCCTGGACCGTCGACATCGCGTTGAAGGGTGGGGTGATGGTTGTCGAGGTCTTGCCCGAGGGGGAATCCCGGCCTCGAGACCGCACGGGGTCCCCGCTTCCTCCACCCGAGTGGAACGACATCGACCGCTGCCTTGCGCAGAAAGACTGTGCACGCAGGAATCCATCCTCTGAAGCGGCCCCAGAAGAAGGCATGGAATTTGATGTACTGGTCTTCGGGGAGTGGTTCCGGTACAGGCGGAGTGCTGGGGGCGGGCCGCAGCGGACGGAAACCGTCGTGGTGCGTTTTCCTCCCATGGAGATGGCTGGGATACGGCGGGCCCTGGAAGATCTGCGCAGCATGGCCGCTGCCGATGGCCGACATCTGGAGGGCGAACGTATTTCCTCGCTGATGGAGTGCATGGAAACGGCCGATACGGTGGCGGTTCCCATCCCTGTCGACATCCTTCGATCGTTGAAATGGTCTCTGGAACTGCACGATCACCGGACGGGTCCCGGTGAGGAATCGGTGCGGGCTCTCAACCGTCTCTGGCATCGCGTCGACCAGGCGCGTCCCCTCGCCGGGCCTTGGCCACGCGTCCGCGACACGCTTCAGGACGCCCTGCGCGAGGCGCTGTCCCGCCCCGGCGCGGAAGGGCTCACCGCGCGCGACGAACTGCTCGACCTCGTCCGCAGGTTCGCCGACATGCACCGGACGGCCACGGCGGCGGACGACGTGGAACAGCGCCGTCTCCAAGCAGAACCGCCGAACCCGTGACAGGGCGCCGTCCTCCCCGGTCCGGCCCACACGTACCTCCTGCGGGCGGGCACCGCCCGCCCGGACCATCGGTGACACTGCCTGGCGGGGCCCGAGAGGGCGGACGCCTCGCGGAACCGGTGGAGCGTGGGTGACCACATGGTTGCCGACCGGCTCGGAGACGCTTCGCGAACGCGCGGCCTTCCGGCGAGGTGCGCCCCTGGCCCGGGACCGACTTCCTGGGAACAGGAGGGCGTTCGGTCCTGGCCCGCTTGCCGGCTTCGGGGCCGTACCACTGCAGTGCCTGGCCGGTGACGGCGGCGACGCGCTCGAAGTCGCGATCACCGTGCAGCGGGGTGGGTGCCCGCGGTTCGGCCGTGGCGGCGAGCACGAGGTCGGCGGTCCCGGCGCTGCGGTGCTGTCCGTCTCCATCGCCTTGACAGCACCCGGCGTTGATCGTTCCAATGAAGGTGTGGCGCGTGGCGTCGGCCAAGAAGACTTGGGCCGGCCGGCGATCGGGCGACCACCCGTCATCAGGGAACAGCCCCCATGCGTTCATCCATCACAGGCGAAACCTGATCCGGCGCACTCGCGCCGCTTCCCCGCTGTCGGGCGCCCGCGTCCTCGTTGTGCCGACAGGCCGGCCCCACCCGCCGTGCCGAGGCGCAACGCCATGACCTGACCTGGCTGCCCGGGACCGAAGACCGTGTGCCTCCGCCGTGCAGGCGGACGAGCCAGTCGGTTTCCGCGGCGCACCGTCCCGCCGTAACCCGTACCGCGCCTTGCGCGTCCCACATCCAGGAGATCCCACTTCGTATGTCCACGCCCTTCAACCAATGGGTCATCGAGGAGTTCCGAGCCAACGGAGGAAAGGTCGGCGGCCCCTTCGAGGGCGGCGATCTGCTGCTTCTCACCACGACCGGCGCCAGATCCGGCGAGGAACGCACCACCCCGCTGGGGTACGTCCGTCACGAGCGTGGGCTGCTCGTCGTCGGCTCCAACCTCGGTGGGCCTCGCCACCCCGCCTGGTACCACAACCTCGTGGCCACCCCGCTGGTCCGGGTGGAGACCGGGACGGAGGAATACGGGGCCGTCGCGGTGCCCGCCGAGGGGGAGGACCGCGACCACCTGTTCTCGTACGTGGTGAACGCCGAGCCAGGCTACGGCGAGTACCAGGAGAACACCGACCGGATCTTGCCCGTCGTGGTGCTGGAGCGGAGCGACCCGGCACCCGGCGAGGGGCCCGGCACGGTCGAGAACCTCGCCGACAAGCTGATCGAGGTCCACGTCTGGCTTCGCGGGCAGCTACGGCACGTGAGGGCCGAAGTGGACGCCTACTTCACGGCACGGGCCGCCCGGCAGGACGGGGACGACGCGCCGGTGCCAGGGCTCGGGCTCCAGATCCGGCAGCACTGCCTGGCCTTCTGCCAGACGCTGGAGTTCCACCACACGAGCGAGGACGCGCACATGTTCCCCGCTATGGAGGCCGCGCACCCTCGTCTGAAGGACACCTTCGAGAGGCTGCGCTCCGAGCACCGCACCGTCGCGCGGCTCCAGCAGGAGCTCGCCGCTCTGCTCACCGACATCGCACAGGCCGATCCCGAGCGGTTCCGGGCCGAGTTGGAACGGATGACCAAGGAGCTGACGGCGCACCTCGACCATGAGGAGGAGCAACTGATCCCGCTGCTCACGGAAATCCCCTTCCCACCGGTGCCGCCCGCCTGACAGTGCGGCCACGGGGCCTGCTGATGCCGGCCCCCGCGATGCTCCGCGTGCACCCCCGGTGGGCGCGTTTGCGCGTCTCGAGGCGCGCGGAGGACGCGAAGATTCTCGAACGGGCTGGCACAACAAGGAACCCCAGGCCGCTGACCTGGGGTTTCGTTGTGGAGCGGGTGACGGGAATCGAACTCGCGCTCTCAGCTCGGGAAGCGACGGCGCCTGCGCAGCCGGACGCTTCCGGCCTGGCCGTCTGCTTCCGGCGTGACCCCTGCGGGCGCAGGACCGCACCGCTGTCGGCCGTGGTCGACCCGTCGTACGGGCACGCCATGGGCACGCCGCCGGCCCGAAGGCGCGGGAAGTCCTCCCGGGGAGCACCGCCGAAGCGCTGGGAGCGACCCGCCCGGTCGCGCCGTGCGGTCGATGCGCTTTCCCGGCCGGTCCTACGGGCGGATCAGCGCAGTCCGGCGAAGAGATCGTCCTCGGGCAGGGCCGCGCCGGTGGCGTCCTGGACACGTACGAAGGTCTCCACGCCCATCAACTCGCCGAACCTCTCCTTTCCCATCTTGAGGAAGAAGATGTTCTCGCCCTGACTGGCGTGCGCGGCCAACGCGTCGAACTTCTGACCGCTGAACGCGGTGGTGTCCACCCACGTGGTGATCTCGTCGTCGGGCAGGCCGATCTCGGCCATCGCGGCGGCCTCGGCCGGGTCCGGCTCCGGCATGTCCGGATGGAACTCGCGCATGATCTCGCCGAACCGCCGCATTCCCGAGCGGGGCACCGTGGTCCAGTACACCTTCGGTGTCAGCGCGGTCATCTCCAGCGCCGCCATCGTGATGCGGTGGGCCTGGATGTGGTCGGGGTGGCCGTAGAAGCCGTTCTCGTCGTAGGTGACGACCACATCAGGTCGGTAGTGCCGCATGAGTTCCGCGAGTCGGGCCGCGCCTTCCTCCACGGGGGTCTGCCAGAAGGATCCGGGGGCGTCGTTGCTCGGCCAGCCCGCCATCCCGGAGTCGGCATAGTCCAGCATCTCCAGATCGCTGACCTTCAGGACGGCACAGCTCTCTTCGAGTTCTTGACGACGCATCAAGGCGACCGCCGCCGGGTCGTGCCCGGGCTCGCCCGGCTTGACACCCCCCGGCCCGTCACCGCAACCACCGTCGGTACACGTCACGAGAACCGTGCGGATGCCTTCCGCCGCGTACCGCGCGAGGACACCCCCGGTTCCGGTGGCCTCGTCGTCGGGGTGGGCGTGTACTGCCATGAGCGTCAAGGGCCGGTCAGTCATGAAACAGTCCTCCTGTGGACATAAGTCCTGGCCCGAGTGCGCGGCGGGCGTGCCGCGATCCTGGAGCCCGGATCCTGGTGGGGCGGACGACCTCGCGGCCTCAGTGCTCCCGCCGTCCGGCGCCGGCCCCTCGGTCGGTGCAACCGCACCGGACGCACCGGCTGTTCCCGGCGCGGCCACTCGGCCTTCCGGGCGTCGGCGTTCGACGCGCCGGCGGACAGACGCGGCCCGCACGTCTCAGCACCACGTCGGCTCCGGCTTCCGTCCGGCACCAGCTGTGAGGTTCCGATACGGAAGATGATCCGCGCCGGCCTCGCCACCACCGTCCGGAAGGCGAAGCCGCAGCGACCGGCAAGCCGCCTGCCGAGCCTTCGGGCGCGAATCCGGCACGCGGCGACGGACAACCAGGGACAGCAGAAGGGCCCGGGTCTTTGACCTGGGCCTCCGCCACGGAGCGGGTGACGAGAATCGAACTCGCGCTCTCAGCTCGGGAAGCGACGGCGTTTGCGTGGTCGTACAGCTGCTGACCTGCACAGATTCGTATTGCGACCGCAGGCGTGAGTGCTTGGTGGCACCGCTGCCGACCGTTGCTGCCCACTGTTACGGGCACGCTGTGGGCGCGAGCGCGACGAGCAGTCGGGCCGCACAGCGCGCAACGCCTGTACTGGACGGACCGCATCGTCTCTGGGGCCGACCTGGAGGGCCCGTCGCGGCTGCATACACCGGGAGCCGACACGTGGACCGGCGAATGTTGGTGACATATTTTTCTACGCACATCACCAACATTGCGTGGGAGGTGCGGTATGTCCGTGACCCAGATCGACATCGACGACGCCCTGGAGCGCGTCATGGCTCTGGCCCACGTCCGGACGAAGAAGGAAGCGGTCAATCTCGCTCTGAACTTCTACGCCGAGCAGCAGCAGGAGCGTGCGGCGCGCATCAGCCGTCACTTCGAGCGTGCCCGTGAGTGGGGTGCCGTCGAGGACGCCGAGCGTCTGCACAGGGCGGAGAAGCACAGCCGGTGATCTACCTGCTCGACACGTCCGGCCTGGTCCGGCTGCTCCGCGATCCGAAACTGCAATCGGCCTGGTACGACGCGATCGATGCCGGGGCCATCGCATCCTGCTACGTGCAACGCGCCGAGTTCCTGTACAACGCCCGCAGCGCACGGGAGTACGACGAGATCGCGGAGATGTTCACGGACCTCTCCCCCGACGTGTCGGTGCCGAAGAACGCGGGGCGTTGGATCGGTGCGGTGCAACACCGCATGGCTCGGGCAGGGGAGCATCGCAGCGCCTCGGCGGTGGACCTCCTCATCGCCGCCACCGCGGCCCACCATGGCCTGGCCGTCCTCCACGACGATGCGACTACCGGGCGATTGCCCGGCGCGCATCCGACCTGACTGAGCACAACGTCCACGACATCGCTTGAGGCGCCTTGCCGCCCGACAGGTACAGCGTGTGGCGGACCGATGATCGCTTCGTCTTCTCCTGAGCAGCGTGTCTGTTGAAGTCGTACGTGTCTGCCCAGGTGGCCGGCTCGCGGTCACTCCGGTGAGCCGACGGACGAGGCACCTACGTGTGCCAATCCGGTACATGGACTACTCTTGGTACATGTCCATGAAGCGCACGAACGTCTACGCCGACCCCGAAGACCTGGCGATCATCAAGGAGGCCGCGAAGCGTCGGGGGATAAGCGAGGCCGAGATCATCCGCCAGGGCATCCACCTCGCGGCCATGGCGAACAGGGTCTGGGACGAGCCGCTGTTCTCGCGCACCTTCGAGGGGACGGGACGCACGCCCTCCAGATCGGAGGTGCGTGACACGGTCGCCGACGCCGTCCGCCGTGGGACCGACCCGGATTCCGGAACCGCCGCGTGATCATTGTCATCGCCGACACGTCCGGTCTCCTGGCGGCCCTGGACTCGGCTCACCCGGAACACCGGGCGGCGAACGAGGCGATCATGGCGGCCGGCCTCCTGGTCATGTCCCCGCTGCTGCTGGCCGAACTGGATCACGTCGCCACGCGCGAGCTCGGCAGGGAGGCCGCCCTCGGCGCGGTCGACGACCTCCGGCGCTGGATGAGCCGGGGGCGTGTCGTCATGCCGGAGATCACGGAGGACCACCTGGGCGCCGCCCAGTCCGTCCGTGTCCGCTACCGTGCGCTGGACCTCGACCTCGCTGACGCGGTCAACGTGGCGCTCGCCGCCGACTACGACACGGACGCGATCCTCACCCTCGACCGACGTGACTTCCGGGCCGTACGCCCCTTGGGCCACCACAAGGCGTTCCGGGTACTCCCCGACGATCTCCCGCTCTGACGCGAGGAGGGCCGAACTTGCCTTTCTCGCTTGGGCAGTGACGGCGGCTCGGGCGGCTCGTGCGGCTCTGACACACACGGAAGTCGTGCGGAAGGGGGGACGGTCGCTGAGAACAGATGCTGCCGTGTCTCCCCCATGCTGCCCGCGCTACGTTGGCCTCACTGCAGGTCTGGACGACTGAACCCCCAGGCTGATGACTTGGGGGTTTCGCATGGAGCGGGTGACGAGAATCGAACTCGCGCTCTCAGCTTGGGAAGCTGCGATCATTCGAGGTTGGTTTGGGCGCTGACCTGGGCGAACGGCTAAGGTGCAGCCACTCCGGGCTGGGTCTCTTTCACTATGGTTCCCCGCTGTTCCCCGTCATTTCTGGTGCGGTAGTGGTGCACGTCGCGACGTCGCTGGCACCTACTCGTCATCGGTGTCAGAGGCGGGAAGGATGGCCGCCAGTCCTTCCGAAAGCTCAAGTTTGTAGCGGGCAGCGATGACACCGAGCTGAATACCGAAAACCGCGCGTAGCTCACCAAGCGCCGCACCGAACGTGGCGTTCTGGAAGCGCCCGCGAACATGTCCTGAGTGGTTGGGACCTACGGCGTCCAGGAACCGCCGGCAAGCGGCTCGCATCGCCTTGAGATTCTCTGCGAGGTCGTCTCCGGTGTCAGGTTCCATCAAGATCTGGGTCAACGTCTCCCTGATCTGCAACACCGACGCGACGCAGTGGTCTGGCTCCTCGACTGCGTGCATGACAGCACGCGACATCGTGAGGACTCGGCGGTCCTCAAGGTAGACGACGACCTTCTCGGCGACGGCCCGCTGGGGGAGCGGCAGGTCCCAGTCCACACCGCCGAGCGGCGTGCTGAAGCCCTTGATTCGTCGCATGATCTCCAGAACCTTCACGCTCGGCATCCTAGGTAGGCCCGTGAGCGGCTGGGCTCGAAACAGGTGGCATGGCTTGAATCAGTACGCGCACTCTTGCCAACTGTGTTGGTGCGATCTTGGGCTGGGGGCAGGGGCGTTCACCTGCGTTCATGGGCAGCCGGTCCTAGGAGCGGCTTCCGCCTTCGGTCACGCCTGAACGGCCGTGAATGGGGCCGAATGAGACGGAAACTGAGACGGACGGCGGGGCCGGGCTCGCTAGCATCCTTGGTGTCGAGGAGGGGGCATGGCACTGGTCCGCAAGGGATCACGACGGATCGTGGTCGACGGCACGGTCTACCGCTGGCGTCTGCGGGGCAGGCCGACGTACTTCCAGGGCCTGGCCTGGTCGCCGTGTACGTTCGCGGTGGAGCATGCGGACATCCCGGGGGTGACGCTTGTGGTCACCACCGACCAGCCGCATCCGAGCAACTGGATCGGTCGTGAGGCCGAACCTGTGCTGCCCTCCGGTGTTGCCGCGGCCGTTCGGCTTGCCCTGCGCGAGGGCTGGTCTCCGACGGCTCCGGGCTCCGCGTTCCACCTCGACCAGTCCGCCGGCTTCACGCCTTCACACTGAACAGAGCCGGGGAACCGTTGAGGCCTGTACCTCAGCCGACGGCAGTCCGCCACGATGGCGGGTTCGCCGACCGACCAGGCGCGCGTGTGCCTCGCTGCACCCCCAGCCTCCGCCACGCCTCCGTCGGCGGTTGGTCAACCGCCGTAGCGGCTGCGCAGATCCTCGGTGATCCTCGACATCAGCCCTATCGCGCCTTGCGGTTGCATCTCCGCCAGCGGACGTTCCGTCTGGGGGTCGTAGGCAGTCAGCCCCGTTTCCTTCTCGACGATGGCTGAAAGGGCGAAGACCTTGCCGAGTACGACCGCGGCATCGTCCCCTGCGTGCCAGTAGGGCACAGTGATGCTCACCTCGTCACCGAAGACGGACAGGTCGATGCCGGTGCCCGAGTGGTTGAGGTCTCGCGACTCCTGCTCGTACTCCGTGATGTCCACTTCGCCCAGCAGCATCCGGGTCTGCGGCACTATTCGGTCCCAAGCCTCAAGGAGGCGGGCAGGGATCGGTTCGCCGCGCTCGGCCGCGTCTTCCATCGCCTCCAGGGCCTCATCCCAGGACTGCCCGTTGCGTCGGCTCATGAAGTAGATGTCGTAGCTCATCGCGCGATCGTAGACACTCCGCTCGCTGGCCACAGTCGACCTGATCTCTCCTGACGAGGGTTGCTCACCAGTTCCGCCACCGGTCCGTGAGCTCGTGCCGACCGAGCCCGCGCCTGGCGGTCAGGGCCGCGACGTCGACTCCCTGCTCGGTGAGCGCCTCATCGATGTAGGCGCACAACTGCTCGCGTTCATCGGTTTCGAAGGCGCACTCGTCGTGAACCTCGTTCACGGCGTTCAGGGCCAGGACAACGCGTTCCACTGCGGCGAAGATCCGTGCGTCGTCTCCTTCGGCGAGCGTGGGCAACTCGGCCTCGAACACGTCGAGGACGGCATCGGTCTCCAGCAAGAGCTCTTCAGGGAACAGCTCGACCATGCACGCGCAGTCGGGATCCAGGGTGCCAGCGACAAGCTCCGCGGCTTCTTTGGCTATGCTCCTGCGCCAGTTCGTCGTCGGTCTCTCAGCCATGGAGCGGACCGTACAACGCAAGTCTGACAGCAAGACCCGCTTTCACGAGGGAACCCCAGCTCGGGTAGATCAGGTGATCCAGGGCCTGTTGGGTATCTGACCTGCGGTAGAGCACATTAGTGATCCATTGCCGCGCTGATCGGCTTCCCGGTGTTCCCTGTGGCTCCCCGCTCAACCTGGCACGCGTCTGGAACGGCCGATCGCTGATGTCAGGAAACGTCACCCGGGGATGCGAGGCGGTTCCTGTCGTAGAAGCTGTTCATCCACTGAGCGCCAAAGATCTGTTTCCCTGTGGCACCCGGCTCCGTGGCTCCGGCGAACCAGAGAAGCGGTTCAACATCCTGCTGGGTCGCCCCGCCGGCCCAGCACGCCAAGAGGTGCAGGTCGCCGTTGCTCAGCTTGATCACGGCCTTGTGCACCCGGTCCGACCGCTCCCCCTCGTACGTGTTGAGCACGCGGAGCGCAAGGTGTACCTCGTTCTCGGCGAAGGTCATCCGACAGAGATCGTGTACTTCAGCGGACACAGGCATAGCGCCAGGATGAAGTGCTTCGACGACGTTCGGCAATGGAGCCGACCGCCTCGGCCCAAGCGGGTTTCCTCCTCTGCATCCGTTCTGGGGCGGCCGGAGGCAGCGACCTTCTCGGGTGGGTTGAGGTGGCAGCGTGGTCTGGGGCAGCGCAGTGCCGAGGTCCGTGACGGCTTGCGTTATGCATTTGGAGGTATATACCGTTGATTGCATGGCGGAGCGGTGGGAGATCGAGATCGAACCCGAGGTGCGGGACTGGCTGGAGCTGCTTCCGTTCCGTCTCTACCGGCGGGTCGAGGACAAGACGGACCGGCTGCTGGACGAGCCGACGACCCTCGGAGAGCCGTACTCGCGGCACCTGGGTGGCAAACTGCGTGAGCTCCGCTTCGAGTTGGACGGCGAAGCCGTACGCATCCCGTACTGGCTCGCGCCAGGACAACGGATCGTGCTGCTGACGGTCTTCCGTAAGACGAGGATGCGTGAGGCGGCGGAAGTCGAGCGTGCGCACCAGGCCCAGAAGGCCTGCGAGGCTGATCATGGTCATGCCCAGCATACGTACGAGCGGCGCAAGGAGAACTGATGAATCACAGCACGTGGAGGACGCGCCGGGCCCGGCAGCTTGCGGGTGAGGCGGTGGAGTACGACCAGGAGTACGTCGACGCGCGGCTGGCCGGTGATCTCGGGCAGGCGGTCTACGACCGTCGGATCGAACTCGGCCTGTCCCAGACCGAGCTGGCTGAGCGGGCCGGGATGACTCAGCCCCAGATCTCCCGGATGGAGGGCGGCGACACCGTGCCGACCCTCCCGCTGCTGCGGCGTTTGGCCAAAGCCCTGGAAGGCACGCTGAACCTGACCATCGACGAAGGCGACTCACATGTCACCTTCACCCCGCACGCCGCCTGAGTCCTCGACAGACGAACTGCCGGCCATGAACCCCGAAGGGTACCTACGAGTCCGTAGATGCCCTCCCTCTGTGCCCCGGCAGGATCCGAACCTGCGACACCCGCTTCAGGAGTTCGGTCTGACCGCCTGTCCTCCCGTGTTGCGCAGGGCGGCCGTGGCTGTGTCAGACCGCACCGCGCCGCTGCTGTCCGCTGTCGTTGATGTCAGCCATGGATGTCACCTCACACAGGCTGGGGTCACTTACGACGCTTGCGTGCTTTTGCCTTGCGTTCGGCTTCCTTGCGCTTCTCGATGGTGTACGACGACCACTCGCCACGGTGCAGGTTGCATCGCGACGCACCGACCATCGCCAGCCGCCGGCACCGAGTGCCCTTCTCCGTGAGCGCTCCACACCTGGACTGCGTACGAGCCACGTCTCCCACCCCCGGTCTCGACCGTCGTGCGGACCAGTGCAGGATTGCCGGGCACATGTCCTCTGTGGAAGGCGCACTGCTCCGCGCAGCGGTGCACGGCGGCCCAAGAAGGTTGCTCGGGGGCGCACGCTTTCCAACTGTGTTGGTGCCGTCCCGGGCCGGGTGCAGGGCCGTTCACCTGCGTTCATGGGTGGCTCATCACCAGACCGGATTCGGCTCAGGGCCTCGGCCGAACGCCGATGAATGCGGCTGAAAGAGACGGAAACTGAGACGGCCCGTCCGGCGGTCGTTGTCAGTGGCCTCGCCTAAGGCGTGTCCGCTGAAAACGGTGCTTGAACTGACCGCCGGGCAACGCTTGCGCAGCCCGAGAGCTAGGCCGGGCGCAGGGAGTCCAGGACCATGCGCAGCAGGCGCTCGGTCTGGGCGGCATCGACCTGCATGGGCATGAGGGCCCCTGCGGCCAGTAGCACTACATCGTCGGCCATCACTTCGGCCCGCAGGGAACCTTCACGGGCTCCGGCCTGCAGGATTGGGGCGATTGCTTCGGCCATGCGTTCGCGTATGCCGGCCACGTCGTGCTGCTGTGCGGACTCCAGCATGCCCAGGCGGAGCGCGTCGAGCATGCCGCGCTTGGTCGTCACGAACTGGGCGAACTGGCTCAGCCATGCCCTTAGTGCTTCTCGTGGGGGCTGCGTGTGCAGCAGGTGTCCTGCCTGGGCGAGCAGGTCTTCGACCTGCGCTTCGTAGGCTGCGCTCACCAGGGCCTCACGAGTGGGGAAGTTCCGGTAGAGCGTGCCGATCCCAACCCCGGCCTCCCGGGCGATGGCCTCCAGGGAGAACGAGCCCTCGCCGCCGGCCAGGGCTGCGCGGGCAGCGTCGAGCAGTGCGCGCCGGTTGCGTTCGGCGTCCGAGCGCCGGCGGCGCGGGGTGGACGGAGAGACGGACGTCTCAGAGGGCTGCCGCACCTCATTCATAGCGGAGGGGCCTCCGGTTATGGCACTCTGGTCTTACCGGAGGGTCCTCCGGTATGTGCTCCAGTGTCTCACGCGGAAGAAGGCATTCACGATGTCCGACCTGACCCACGAATCCGTCAGTCCTGCTCGTCCGGGCGGTACCTTCGAGTTGGCCGGCCGGGCCGTCGCGCGGGTCGGGTACGGCACGATGCAGCTCCCCCGCATGAGCGACCCGCACGCGGCCCGTAAGGTGCTGAACCGCGCCTACGAGCTGGGCGTGAACCACTTCGACACCGCGCACTTCTACGGCGACGGCACTGCCAACCGGTACCTCGCCGAAGCTCTGGACTCCAAGAACGACGTGGCGATCGTGACCAAGGTCGGAGCGCGCCCCGCCAAGTGGGGCCCGATGCCCATGGTGCCCGCCCAGCGGCCCGAGCAACTGCGCGCCGAGGTGCACGACAATCTCCGCAGCCTGAGGGCCGAACGCCTGACCGTGGTCAACATGCGCCGCATCGCACCGGGGTCCTTCCCTTTGAGCCCCTCCCAGATGGTCAAGTTCGATGACCAGATGGCAGAGATGATCGCCATGCGCGAGGAAGGTCTCATCGAACACATCGGTCTGAGCACGGTCAGCGCCGTCGAACTGCGCGCGGCCTTGCCGGCCGGCGTCGTGACCGTGCAGAACCAGTACAGCCTCGCATCTCGGAAGCAGGAACCCGTCCTGGACATCGCACTCGCCGAGGGCATCTCATGGGCGCCCTACTTCCCGCTCGGCGGCGCCTTCCCTGGCGCGGCCAAGGTGACCCATGAGCCTGTCGTGCAGCAGGTCGCCCGGGAGGTCGGCGCGAGTCCCGCGCAGGTGGGCCTGGCCTGGCTGCTGCAGCACGCACCGAACGTGCTGATCATTCCCGGCACGACCTCGATTGCCCACCTTGAGCAGAACGTCGCTGCAGGCTCGGTCGAACTGTCCGGAGAGCAGATCGCGCGCCTGGACGCGATCAAGCCGGCCGCAGGAGTTCGGGGCCTCCTCAGCCGGCTTCGCCGGCCCTGACGGCCACTCCGCCACGGTTGCCGCAGCCGGCACCACGATGAACCGCCATCAGCTGACTGACAGGCAGTGGCAACGGATCCAGCCGCCCCTTCCCACCAGTGCCGGTCGCCGCGGCAGGCCGTGGGCCGACCACCGTAATGTCATCGAGGCGATCATTTACCGGTACCGCACCGGAGTTCCCCGGCGGGACCTGCCCGAGAGCTACGGGTCCTGGAAGACCGTGTGGGCGCGTCACCGCAGATGGGCAGGTGATGGAACCTGGGACCGCGTGCTCGCTGCTCTGCTCACCAGCGCGGACGCCGCAGGGCTGATCGACTGGCGGGTGGCCGTGGACTCCACGATCAACCGTGCTCATCAGCACGCCACCAACACCCGACGTTCCAAGTCCTGAAGGGCCGCGGCCCATGCACATGGCTCAGACGCTCACGCCGAACCCGCCGGGCACACCCTGTCGACCCGCTCGGGCGCCACCCTCCGGGACACGATGGTGCGCGCCGGACAGTCCTCCGAGAAGGCGGCGTTGATCTACCAGCACTCCGACGAGGAGCGGCAACGAGAGGTCGCGGCCGGGCTCGACGACCTCGTACGCGCCGAGCGTGCGAAGCACCACACCGGCGACCGTGCGCACCACAGGGAGGAGTCGTCGGCGGGCTAATGGTGCGGTTGTGGTGCGGTGCCCGCTCACCGGCCTGGACAACAAAGAACCCCCGGGTCGATGATCTGGGGGTTTCGCATGGAGCGGGTGACGAGAATCGAACTCGCGCTCTCAGCTTGGGAAGCTGATGTTCTACCATTAAACTACACCCGCGTAAGATCCAGGCCCCGTCGGATCGACGGTGTCCGGATGCTCGCTCACTCTACCCCATGCCAGGCCCCCGGTGCTCAGGACCCGGGGGTCTGACTCTGTTTCAGGGTGTGGATGCGGCTGCGGGGGGCACCTGTTGGGGCGTACCGTGAAGGCGTGGCGCGAGTGCGGGGTGCCGCCTGGAGGGGTGTTCCTTTGATCCCGTAATGTGGCTTTTGGCGTCAGGGCAGTTGGCCGGACGCGGCCTCTTGGGGAAGGGACTCTTGGACTTGATGGAGCGCACCGTCGTCCGCTGTGCCGATGGGCACGTGTTCACCGCCGCCTCGTTTCCGATGCAGCAGGCCGAGCGACTCGGCCCCGGCCGGCTTCTGCGGTGTCCGCGCTGTGCGCGGCTTCGCAGTGTCGTGCCGGTGAGTCTTCAGAAACGGTAGACGGGGCGGTAGCACCGGCAGCAGTGGCAGCGCGCGGGGCGGCCGATTGTGGCCGGTCCGCGCGCCTTGCGTATTCTCGGGGCGTGCTTCTCTCAGACAAGGACATCCGGGCCGAGATCGACGCCGGACGGGTGCGTATCGATCCCTACGACGACGCCATGGTGCAGCCGTCCAGCATCGACGTACGCCTCGACCGCTACTTCCGGGTGTTCGAGAACCACCGGTACCCCCACATCGACCCCTCCGTCGAGCAGGCGGACCTGACCCGGCTCGTGGAGCCGGAGGGGGACGAACCGTTCATCCTGCATCCCGGTGAGTTCGTGCTGGCCAGTACGTACGAGGTCATCACGCTGCCGGACGATCTCGCCTCGCGGCTGGAGGGGAAGAGCTCGCTGGGGCGGCTCGGGCTGGTGACGCACTCCACCGCCGGGTTCATCGACCCCGGGTTCTCCGGGCACGTGACCCTTGAGCTCAGCAACCTCGCGACGCTCCCGATCAAGCTGTGGCCCGGTATGAAGATCGGGCAGCTGTGCATGTTCCGGCTCAGCTCGCCGGCCGAGCACCCGTACGGCAGTGAGCGGTACGGGTCGCGGTACCAGGGGCAGCGGGGGCCGACGGCCTCCCGGTCCTACCTCAACTTCCACCGGACGCAGGTGTGAGCGGCATGCGCGAGAACCTCAGCTACGAGCGGTTCGGCGTCGCCGTCCGTGAGCTCGCCCAGACGATCGCCGACGACGGGTACGAGCCCGACGTGGTGCTGAGCATCGCGCGCGGCGGTGTCTTCGTCGCCGGCGGGCTCGCCTACGCGCTCGACTGCAAGAACATCCACCTGGTCAACGTCGAGTTCTACACCGGTGTGGGGACGACCCTCGAGATGCCCGTCATGCTCGCGCCCGTGCCCAACGCCATCGACTTCACCGACAAGAAGGTGCTGATCGCGGACGACGTCGCCGACACCGGCAAGACGCTCAAGCTCGTGCGCGACTTCTGCCTCGACGCCGTCGCCGAGGTGCGCAGCGCCGTGGTCTACGAGAAGACGCAGTCGCTGGTGAAGTGCGAGTACGTGTGGAAGCGGACCGATGAGTGGATCAACTTCCCGTGGTCCGTTCAGCCGCCGGTCGTCAAGCGGTCCGGGCAGGTGCTCGACGCCTGAGAGCGGTGGGAGCAGAAGGAAAAAGGGGGCTTCCGGTCGGAAGCCCCCTTCTTCATGTCCGCCGCGTCAGAACGTGCCCAGCTTCACGATCGACAGCAGGGCGACGAGCTGGATCGCCGAGGCGCCCAGGGCCTTCGGCCAGGGGAGGTCGTGGGAGCGGGACACCATGATCGTGAGCAGGGCGCCGGCCGCCACCCAGGTGGCCCAGCCGAGGATCTGGACGAAGGAGGCGTCGCCGCCGGCGAACATGGCGAAGACCAGGCGGGGCGCGTCCGTGAGGGACATGATCAGCATGGAGAGGCCGACCGTGGGCTGCCAGGCGCCGTTGCCGCCGAGCTGGCGGGCCAGGGTGTGGGTGACCACGCCGAGGATGAAGGCGCTGAGCACCATCGCGACGGCCGTCGTCAGGACGATCGGGATCGCGTTCGAGAGGGTCGCGTTGATCGCGTCCTCACGGGCGGTGTCGAAGCCGAAGACGGCGAGCAGGCCGTAGAGGAAGGTGACGACGAGGGCGGGGCCCCACATCGAGTAGTCGCGCATCTGGTGGAACGTCTGGGCGGGGGACAGGACGATGCCCTTGAGCAGGTCCTTCCAGCGCAGACGGGGGCCGGCCGGGCCGGGGGGCGGGGCCGCGTCGGCGCGGTAGGCGTCGCCCTGGTGGTAGGGGTCCTCGTTGATCGAGAAGGCCTGGGTGTGACCCGGGTTGTTGGCCGCGTACGGGTCGTGCGGGGCGCCCTGGGCGCCGTGCGGGTACGCGCCGTCGCCGAAGTACTCCGGCTCGCCGTGACCGCCGGGTCCGCCCGGGCCGCCGTTCGCCTGCGGCCAGCCGCCACCGCCGTGGCCGTACGACGGCTGCTGCGGGTACGGCTGCGGCGCCTGCGGGTAGCCGTACGACGGCCCCTGCGGCGTCTGCTGCCCGTGCGGGGGGTGTTGCGGTCGCGCGTGAGGAGCGCCGTTGTTGTTCCGGCCGCGTCCGATCCTGAATCCAGCCACGTCCTCGAACGTACCTGGTCCCGGGCGGTCGCGTGCCGGGCCCCGGCCTTCGGGCCCGGCTTTGCGGCCGAGCTGTGACATCCCCTAAGGGGACGTCAGGCGGGTCGTCCGTCCTCCGGAGGGTTCCGGTGCGGCCGGGTCCTACGGAGGACGGAGACCCGCGTCGGTCGGGGAGGGCGCCGCCGGGCCCGGACGGTGGTCAGCCGCCGAGGACCGAGCCGAGGTGGGGGGTGCCGGTGGCGGAGACGCCCGTCGTGCCCGTGCCGAAGCTGAGGGAGCCCGTGGTCGTCAGGCCGGTCGCCGAGCCGCGCAGGGACCAGACCGAGCCGTCGCCGGAGTTCTCGCCCGGCGCGGACAGGGACAGGTCGGCGCGGCCGTCGCCGGTGTGGTCGGTGAGGACGACGCGGGTGCCGAAGAGGTCGCCGTCCTCGGAGGCGCCGGGGACGCCCGCGGTGTTCTGGGTGTAGTACTGGGCGCCCCCGGTGGTGAGGCCCGAGGCGGAGCCGTACAGGACGGTGACGGCGCCGGCCCCGCCGTTCTCGCCCGCGGCGCCGACGGCGAGGTCGGCGTAGCCGTCGCCGTCGATGTCGCCGAGGTCGACGCCGCTGCCGAAGCGGTCGCCGGTCTCGGAGGAGCCGGGGACGCCCGCGGTGTCCTGGGTGAGGACGAGCGGGGCGCGGTCGGCGTCCAGGCCCTCCGGGCCGCCGTAGACCACCGTGACCTTGCCGCCCTTCGCGCCCTCGGCGTCGGCGGAGGTCTCCCGGTCGTTGCCGACGGCGAAGTCCGGGTGGCCGTCGCCGTCGATGTCGCCGGCCGCGGAGACGTACCCGGCCGGCATCCGCTGCAGCCAGTCCGTGTAGTTGCCGATCCGCAGGTCGGCCAGGGAGGTGGCCGCGTCGCCGGTGTGCGCGGCGCGGCCGTGCAGGACCACCGGGCCGCGGCCGTCGCCGGGGGCGTCCGCGGAGGTGAGGTGGGTGACGCCGGGCGAGGAGGACCACCAGTCGTGCCGCGAGCCGGAACCGCCGTTGTGCGCGCCGGTCCTGGTGATCGGGCCGTTCACGATGGACAGGACGACCGGGCCGGTGGAGCCGACCGCGACGTCGGGGTCGCCGTCGTCGTCGAAGTCGCCCGTGGCGAAGGCCTGGCCGTAGTGGTCGTAGTCCTCGTCGAAGAAGCTGAAGAGGGACCGGGCGCCGGACAGGCCGGACTTCGAGCCCCAGACGACGACGGCCGTGCCGCTGCCCGTGTCGCCGGTGACGTCCTCGCCGGGGACGCCGACCAGGAGGTCGGCGTAGCCGTCGGTGTTCAGGTCGGCGGAGGCCACGGCGGCACCGAAGGCGTCGCCGGCCTCGGCGCCGCCGGGGACGCCGGCGGTGTCCTGGGTGATCAGGGTGCGGGCCGAGGTGTTCGGGCCGCCGGTGCCGCCGTACACGACGGAGACGGCGCCCGCCTTCGCGTGGCCGCCGACGGTGGCGTCCGGGGCGCCGATCGCCAGGTCGGTGCGGCCGTCGCCGTTGAAGTCGTACGGGACGGCGGCCGTGGCGGCGTGCGCGGCGGGGGCCGTGAGGGCGAACGGGGCCAGGGTGGCCGCGGCGAGGGTGATCGCGGCGGTGCGCAGGCGCATGGGGGACCTCAAGGTGGCGTGCGGAAGCGGGCGGGGGGTCACTGGGCGATCGTCCAGGCGAAGTTGGCGTTGCCCTGGAGGGAGACGCCGCGGGCGGAGAGGAAGACGGCGCCGGAGGTGGTGAGTCCGGAGGCGGTGCCGCGCATGACGGTGATGGCGCCGTAGCCGTTCTCGTAGCCGGCGCCGGTGACGAGGTCGGCCTTGCCGTTCTTGTCGAGGTCGACCAGGCGGACGGAGATGCCGAAGGCGTCGTCGGTCTCGTTCGCGCCGGGGACGCCCGCGGTGTCCTGGGAGTACTGCTTGGCGCCCTTGCCGGTCAGGCCGGAGGCCGAGCCGTACAGGACGGTCACCGTGCCGGTGTCCCTCTTGGTGCCCAGGTCCTCGCCCGGGGCGCCGACCGCGATGTCGGCGTAGCCGTCGCCGTTGACGTCGCCGGCGCTCAGCGCGGCGCCGAACACGTCGCCGTACTCGCCGCCGCCGGGCACGCCCTCGGTGTCCTGGTGGATCACGGTCGGCTTCTGGTCGGGGTCGGGGCCCTCCGGGCCGCCGTACCAGACGGTGATCTGCCCGCCCGTGTGGCCGTTGACCGAGTTGCCGTCGCTCGGGTCGCCGTAGTCGCCGAGGACGAGGTCGCCGTAGCCGTCCTTGTCGACGTCGGCGATCACGCCGTCGGAGCCGTCGGCGTACGGGAGCTTGACGCGGGCGTAGTCGGACTCGGGGTGGGCGTCCCAGTTGCCCGGGTCGTGGCGGAAGTAGCTGATGTCGCCGGCCGAATCGCCGTCGACGCCGAACGGGTAGACGCGCTCGGCCGTCCGGTCGCCGGTCAGGTCGCCCGCGAACACCTCGTAGGTGGAGCCGAGTTCGTCGACGCCCTGGTGGCTCACGGGGGTGCCGGTGCGGGTGAAGGGGCCGTTGTAGAGGTGGGTGTGGCTCTGGCCGGTGACGGTCACGTCCATGTCGCCGTCGCCGTCGAAGTCGCCGGTGGCGATGCCGGAGGAGTAGCCGCCCCACTCGGCGAGGCCGGACGGCTGGGGCAGTCCCGAGCCGCCGGACAGGCCGGACTTGCCGCCCCAGAGGACCGTGACCGAGCCGACGCCGTCGCGGTCGCCGATGGCCTCGTACTGGGAGCCGACGACGAGGTCGGAGTAGCCGTCGCGGTTCAGGTCGGCGGCGGCCATGCTCTCGCCGAAGCGGTCGTCGGTCTCGGCCGCGCCCGGGACGCCGGTGGAGTTCTGGGTGATGACGGTCTTCTTCGTGGCGGAGACGCCGGAGGAGGAGCCGTAGAGCACGACGACGGCACCGGCGCTCTGGACGGAGCCCACGTCGGCACTGGACGCGCCGATGGCGACGTCCCGGTATCCGTCGCCGTTGAAGTCGCCGGCCAGACCGGAGGCGGCGACGGCCGAAGGGGCCGACAGGGCGAGCAGACCGCCGGTCAGTGCGACGGCGGTGGCGGTGGCCAGGGCGAGGCGTGCGGGGCGCTGGTGCATGCGGGGTTCTCCTGCGGGGGCCGGACGCGGGCGGCGTGCCGGAAGGGCGAGGGGGACTGCCGGAAGGGCGAGGGGGACTGCCGGAAGGGCGAGGGGGACTGCCGGAAGGGCGAGGGGGACGTGCCGTGGTGGTGCGGAGGCGGCGTGCGTGCGCGCACGGCGCGTGGGTGGTGCGGGGTACGGAGGCGGGGTGCGGAAGCGGCGTGCGCGTGCACGGCGCATGATCGAGAACCGTAGAGGGCCGGTGCGCGCGGCGCGCGGGAATTTCGTGCGCCGCGGGCCGGGACCGGCGGTGATCGCCGGTCCCGGCCCGCGGGGCGTTCGAGCAGCCGTGGACGGTCAGCCGTTGACGTGGAAGCCGTACATCGGGTAGCCCGCCGACGACAGGCCGACGGTGCCGAGGCCGATGCCGCGGCCGGTGGCGTTGATCTTCAGGCCGTCGGAGTTGAAGGTGACGGCCTGGCCGTTGGAGTCGTTCTCCCACGGGATGCCGACGGTCAGGTCGGCCTTTCCGTCGCCGGTGACGTCGGAGAGGAGGACCTCGCCGCCGAAGCCGTCGCCCTCCTCGTTGCCGCCGGGGACGCCCGGGGTGTCCTGGTGCAGGGACTGGGAGCCGGTCTCCAGGAGGCCGGAGGTCCCGCCGTAGATCACGGTGACCATGCCGGCGTCCTTGAACTCGCCCAGGTCCTCGCCCGGCGCGCCGATGACGAGGTCGTCGTGTCCGTCGCCGTTGATGTCGCCGAGGGAGACCTCGTAGCCGAAGTTGTCGCCGGTCTCGTTGCTGCCGGGCACGCCGGCGGTGTTCTGGTTGACGCGCTCGATGCCGTCGGGGCCGTACGACGTGCCGTAGACGACGTCCACCGATCCGCCCTTGGCGGTGCCCGGGGTCTCCGTGCCGGGGTCCCACGAGTTGCCGATGACGATGTCGCCGTAGTCGTCGCCGTTCACGTCGCCGATGTCGGAGATGACGCCGGCGGGGAGCTTCTGGGCGCCGGAGGTGGTGATTCCGGAGGAGGAGCCGGGCAGCCAGTAGTTGGCGTTGTACGAGTAGTCGCTCTGGCTGTCGCCCTCGAAGCCGTCGACGACCAGGTCGGTGCGGCCGTCGGCGTTGGTGTCACCGGGGGTGAGGTTGAAGATGTCGGTGCCCGAGACCTTCAGGATGGGCGCGGTGACGGTGTAGAGGCCGCCGGTGGAGCCGGACTTGGTGAATCCGCCGCGGTAGATGTCGATCTTGTTGATGTCCGAGGCGATCGCGAGGTCGGCCTTGCCGTCGCCGTCGTAGTCGCCGGCGGCGACCACCTGGCCGAACCAGTCGTGGATGGAGCGGGTGGGGTCGGACACGGTGGTGCCGCCGGCCAGGCCGCCGGAGCCGCCCCACAGGATGACGACGGTGCCGCCGTTGGCGTCGGTGCCCGCGTCCTCGCCCGGGGCGCCCACGGCCAGGTCGGCGTAGCCGTCGCCGTTGAAGTCGCCGGGGGCGGTGTGGGCGCCGAACTGGTCGTCCTTCTCGGCGGCGCCGGGGACGCCCGCGCTGTCCTGGGTGAGGGTCTGGGTCTTGCTCGCGCCGGCGCCCTGGGGGGAGCCGTAGAGGATCGTCACGGCACCGGCGCCGCCCTTGCCGCTCACGGAGGCGAGGGGGGCGGTGACGGCGACGTCCCGGTAGCCGTCGCCGTTGAAGTCGCTGTCGACGCCCGAGGGGGCGGCGGACGCGGGACCGGCCATGGCGACCAGCAGGCCGCCGGTGAGCGCGGCCGCGGTGGCGGTCGCGAGAGCGGTGCGGAGGTTCTTGTGCAAGGAGGTCTCCTGCGGTGTGCGGGACGGCCGCCGGGTACGGCCGTCCACGGATGCTGGTGCGGCATGTCACCCGTGTTCGCCCCGAGTTGTCCTGTGGTTCACGGGTGATAGCCGATCAAGAGACCTCCGAGCGGGTCCGAGGGTTGTACGTGAACATGGCGAAATAGAGAAATGGCGAAACGGTGAAGCCGGGGCGGGCGTGGAGCGGCCCCGGTGGCCGTCAGGTGTTGTTGCTCGAAGGGCCGAAGAACTCGATCTCGGCGATCGCCACCTGCTTCTTCGGGTCGGCGCCGTAGGCCGAGCGCAGGACGAAGCGCACGGCGGTCACCTCACCGACCCGGAACTTGCGGCGCTGACCGCCTGCGCCCTGGTCCAGGGTGATGACGCGGGTGATCTTCTTGCCGTCGGCGAGGGTGATCTGCGCGTCGAGCTGACGCGGGAGCGCCGACTTCGAGAGCTGGTCCGGCTTGGTCGAGGTGCCGGGGGTGATCACGAGGTCCAGCAGGCGGGTCGGCCGGTCGAAGGTGGCCTCCAGCCATTCGCCCTCGCCGGCCTGCGCGATGCCGGGGCCCCACCAGGTGTTGTTGAGCTTGTCGAAGGCGAGGGGCGCGCCGTGCTCGGAGAAGGAGCGGGACGCCTTGACGCTGGACGGGCCGATCGGGGCCCGCTTGGCGAAGTGGTCGCGGGTGGCCTGGATCATCGCGCCCAGGTTCATGATCAGGGCGACGGCCAGTCCGATGACGACGGCGGCGACGACCCAGTTCCACACGTGGCCGAAGCCCCGGCGCAGCCGCGGGCGCTCGCCCGCCCAGGCCGACTCGGCGTCCCGGGCGCCGAACGTCCGGCGCCACCAGGACAGCCGTTCCGGGGCGTCCTCGCCGCGGGTCATCGACATGGCGCAGCGGGAGCAGTAGTGCCGTTCGGGGCGGTTGAGGGTGGAGCACCAGGGGCAGGGGACACCGCCCTCCGCGTCGGACTGCGGGCCCACGGCGCGGACCTGGGGGCGGTGGGCGACGGGCCGTCCGGGCAGGACCGGCGCGACGGCGGGCTCGTCCGGGGCGCGGGACTCCGGGTCGGCGACGGGCACGAGGAGGGACCTGGCCCGCTCGGCGGCGGCAGCGTCGTCGTCGTGGCGGTGGTGCTGCTGCTGCGGCGGCGGCTCGGGGGAGTCCGTCACGGACGGCAGGGGTTCGGTGTCGTCGTCGGGGGCCGTGGCGTACGGGTCGGCCGGGTGGGGGTCGGCGGGTGTGACGGGGGGCCGGCCGGGTGCGGTGGTGGCGGTTCCGGTGGCGTGGCCGGGTCCGTCGTGGTGTCCGTCGTCGTGCCCGCCGCGGTGTCCGTACGGGGTGGGGGGCGGGGTCGTTCCCGGTACGGCGGCCCGGTCGTCGGCACGTGACGTCGCTGCCGGTGCCGCTGCCGGTGCCGCTGCCGGTGCGGTGCCGTGGGCGCCGGAGTCCGCCGGTGCCGTACGGGGCCGCGGTACCGCGGTACGGCCCCGGTCGTCGGAGCCGTCCCCGTGGCCGGCGTCGGTCCTGGCGGTACCGGTACCGGTACCGGGGGCCGTCGTGGTCCGTGCCGTGGGCTCGGTGCGTCCCGGCCGGCCGTCGTCGGCCCAGCCGAGGACCGCTCCGCAGGAGTCGCAGAAGGACTGGCCGGGCTCCGCCGGGGTGCCGCACTCGGCGCAGCTCGGGGCGGCCCGGCCGGGCCCGGAGGACTGGCTGGTCATCTGTCGGTGGTCCTTTCGGAGGTGGTCGCGGCGGTGACCTCGACCGTGTAGGGCATGTGGGCGGGGCGGGCGGCCGCGACCAGGGTGTCCAGCCGGTGGGTGTCGGCGGCGGTCGGGTCGGGCAGCGCCAGCGAGACGTGCAGGTGCGGGCGGCGGTCGCCGGGCACCGGGCCGAGCGGGCGGGCGTGCCACTCGGCGGCGCCGCTCTCGGTGATCCGCGGCGTCACGCCGAACACCAGGCGCACCGCCTCGGACAGGCCGCGCCGGGTGCCCCGTACCCGGTGCAGGTAGGTGGCGGCGGCGACGGCGGCCCGCAGCCGCCGCTCCCCCGTGAGGCCGCCCACCGGGGCGCCGTCGGTCTCGATGCCGTCGGTCTCGGCGCCGACCCAGTCGGCCAGCCAGCGGGTGAAGTCGAGCGGGGCGAGCGCGGGGTCGAAGTAGGAGTCCAGGTTGTCGAGGACGACCAGGAAGGGCGCGAGGACCTCGTCGAGCCCGGCGACGAAGCGCTGCGCCAGATCGTCGTCGGCGAAGATCGCGGGCAGCGTCGCGCCGATCGGCGCCGAGGAGCCCAGCCCGTCGATGGAGCCCCTCACGCGCCGTCCCCGATCACGCGGACCCGGTGGTCGAAGGAGAACACCAGGGACGGGGCGGACAGGTCGATCCGGTCGGTGGCCTCGCCGCGCTTGCCGGTGATCGGGTCGGCGGGGTGCAGGAGGACCTGGTCGACGAGTTCGACGCCGGGTACGCGCTGGAGCACGGCGAAGATCTCGCCGGCCTGTACGGGCCGGCCGAAGGGCCAGCCGGTGCCGTCGGCGCCTCCGGTGAGCGGGTCGAGGTGGCGGTAGAGGGCGTCGTGGGCCTGGCGGCGGACCCGGTCGGTGTCGGTGCCGCGGAAGGCGTGCACGGTGGCGACGACGGTGACGCCCTGGTAGAACGGCGGGCCGACGGCGAGGCGGGTGCCGATCAGCCGGCGTTCGTCGAGGTAGCGGGTGATGCGGGAGAGCAGCGCGTCGCCGGGGACGAGCTGCTCGAAGCGCAGCCGCCCGCCGGGGTCCGGCACGGCCTGCGGGACGACCAGCACCCGGACCGCGTACGCGCCGTGCTCGCTCTCCTCGCCCTCCAGGCAGGTGATGCGGGCGGTGTCGGGGGCGGCGCGGCGGGCGAGCTCCTCGTAGTCGCGCAGGGTGACCGCGCGTTCCTGGGCGCGCAGGGTGATGGGCGCCCGGGTCTTCGCCTCCTCGACGGTCTCGCCGTCGACGCCGCCGCGCGCGGCCTCCCGGTTGACGACCTCGGAGACGTACGGCACGGAGCGGCGCAGGACGCGGACGGCGCCGCGGGCGACGTTGCCGGACCTGCCGCCGCCGGTGCGGTAGCGGCGGGCGCGGACGACGGCGCCCTTCGGGGGGACGGCGCCGTACTGGCGCAGGGTGCCGTCGGGTTCGCGCACCGCGGGGCCGAAGGCGATCTCGCCGGTGGTGGCGTCCAGGGTGATGTGCCGGTCGTACGGGCGGGAGGCGGCGAAGTGGGGGACGACCTCCCAGTCGGTCCAGCCGTCGTGCCCGGCGGTCTGCAGCAGGACGGGCGGGGTGTCGCCCACGACGGGCGCGTGGGCCAGGCGCAGCCGCTGGCCGGGCAGGCCGGTGGACTCGCCGAGCGGCTCGTCGCGCACGGTCTCGGCGTGCACGGCGCCGGTGGTGCCGCCGAGGGTGTACGCCTCGGCGGCCCGCACGGACGGGGAGGTGGTGTAGAAGGGCTGCCCGGCGAGGGGTTCGGTGACCCGGCAGCGCAGCCAGCCGCCCTCGTGGCCGCCGTTGCGGGAGAGGACGTGTCCGCCGGGGACGTGCAGGACGACCTCGCCGGGCCGGTTGAGGCCGCCGGTGGCGTCGCGGTCGACCTCGCACTCCGTCCAGCCGTCCTCGGTCCACGCCTCCCACACCAGCGGGGGCTGGCGCGGGTCGACGCCGACGCCGTCGACGCGGCTGTCGAGTTCCAGGGCGACGGCGCAGTGCGGGACGGCGGCGCTCAGGCCGAACAGCATGCAGTCGCCGGGGCGGGGTGCCTCGGCGAAGCAGAGCACGTCCTTGCCCTCGGCCAGGTCGTCGGTGTGGTCGGCGACCGGCTCGCCCCGGTTCTGCACGGCCAGCCGGTTCAGCGAGCTGGGGACGACGGTGAGTTCGCGTTCGGTGGCGAAGACCACGGCCTCGTCGCGCTCGGTGCGGGTGGTGGCCACCTCGGTGCCCTCGGGCAGCACCACCGGTTCGTCCTGCGGCGCGGACAGCCAGAACGTGACGTCGGTACGGGCGGCGGTGGGCGGGAACAGGGTGATGCCGACGAGGTCGAGGAAGGCCAGGTGGTTCTTCTCGGGCACCCGGTTGAGGCGGTACACGATCTGGTCCGCCATGTGCGCGACCGCCTCGACCAGGGTGACCCCGGGGTCGGAGACGTTGTGGTCGGTCCACTCCGGGGCGCGCTGCTGGATGTAGCGCTTGGCGTCGTCGACGAACTGCTGGAAGCGGCGGTCGTCGAGGTGGGGAGAGGGCAGGGCCATCAGCGGTCGCTTTCGGGGAGGGGGCCCGACTCGCCCGTACCGGCCGTGCCGCTCGTGCCGGGCTCGTCGTGGGAGGGGATGACGTAGAAGGGGAAGACGAGGCTGCGCGGGTTGTTGGTCCCGCGGACGGAGTAGCGGACGTCGATGTGCAGGACGCCCTCGCCGGGGCCGGCGGTGACCTCCACGTCCTCGACCTCGATGCGCGGCTCCCAGCGGTCGAGGCTGGCGTACACCTCGTGCTGGATGCGGCCGGCGGTGGCCTCGTTGACGGGGGCGAAGACCAGGTCGTGGATGGCGCAGCCGAACTCCGGGCGCATCGGCCGCTCGCCGGGCGCGGTGGCCAGCACCAGCCGGATGGCCTCCTCGATCTCCTGCTCGCCGCTGACCAGGGCGATGCCCCCGGTGGGTCCGATGCGCAGGGGGAACGCCCAGCCGGACCCGACGAACTGCTCGGCCATCAGATCACCGGCTTTCCGTTGGCGGTGAGCAGACCCATGATCGGGACGGTGGCGGCCCGGATGCCCACGGCGGCCGCCGCGTTGATCTGCACGCTCCCCAGCGCGGTCACGCTGGCCAGGCCCATGGCCTTCAGGGAGAGGGCGCCCTTGGCGTCGACGCTGACGGCGCCGACGGCCGAGCTGAGGCTGACCGTGCCGCGGCCCTGGAGGGTGAGCGGGCCGCCGCTCTTGATGGTCACGGACCGCTTGCCGTTCAGGGTCAGGTCGGTGCCGGCCTCGACGGAGACCGAGCGGCTTCCCTTGATGACGACGGTGCCCTTGCTGTCGACGGTGATCTCCGTCTTCGTACGGTCCAGGTTGATGATCAGCTTGTCGTCGCCGGAGGCGACGCGGACGCCCTGCTTGCGGGCGCCGGTGGTCTGGCTGAGCAGGTCGACGCGGTTGGCGTCGCGGTCGGACAGGGTGTGCCGGATCGCCCGCCGCTTCACGCCGTCGTGCAGCGGCACGTCCCGGACGGGGGACGGCTTGTCCACGCCGTTGTAGAGCCCGCCGACGACGAACGGGTGGTCGAGCGCGCCCCGGTCGAACGCCACCAGCACCTCGTCGCCCACGTCGAGCGGGAAGATCCCGCCGCCGCGCTTGCCGCCGAGCTGCACGGTACGGGTCCAGTCGGAGACGTACGTGTCGTCCAGCCACGGGAACCGCAGCTTGACCCTGCCCTGCTTGAGCGGGTCCTGTACGTCGGTGACCAGGGCGTTGGCGACACTGGGCAGCCGGGGTGCGGCGGCCGCCGCACCGGTGCCTCCGCCGCCGGAGGCGAGCCCGAACAGCGAGCGCCACTGGCGGCCGCTGACGGTGATCCAGGTCTCGTAGTGCTTGCCGTCGCCGAACACGTGCCGGGCGGACGTCACCGTGTACTTGCCCTCGAAGGGGGCGCCGACGTCGGTGAGGGTGACGGGGACGCCGGGGCGCAGCTTGGGGTTGCCGCGCACGACGACCTCCAGCTCGGCGAAGGACGAGGTGACGTCGTCGGCGAGGGAGTCCGCGGCGAACTTCACCTCGTTCTGCCGGTCGTAGGGCTTCTCCGTCTCCACGAGGGTGACGACCCCGAACGCCGAGGCGGCCTTCTGCGGGGTGGTGCCGATGGAGATGCCGGGGTGGGCGGTGGTGGGCGCGGTCGCGGTCAGTTCCTTCTTCGCGACGACGTCCCAGCCGCGCGCCTCGACCCGCCCGTACTGGTCGGCGGAGGTCACCGCGGCCCGGCAGCGCAGCACGTCGGTGCCGGCCTGGAGGACGAACGGACTCTTCTCGCCCGGCGTGCTGGTGGGGGGCGCGCCGGAGGCCGGGTCGGGTTCGACGAACCGGAACTTCCCCCTGGCGTCGAGGGACATCACCATGTCGTTCTCGTCGGCGAGCCGGGACAGGAAGTCCCAGTCGGTGACGTTGGCCTGGCTGATGAACTCGTAGACCGTCCTGGTCGACTGCACCTTGCCGACGGTGACACCGTCCTGCCCGGCCAGGGTGCGGGCGATGTCGGACGCCGTCTGGTTGCGGTAGGCGGCGACCCGGCGGCGGCGCATCATGCGGTGGCCCCGGTCGTAGCCGCGGATCACGGTGAAGGTGCCGGTGCCGTCGTAGTCGGTCTCCATGCCGGTGACCTCGCCGGTCAGCAGCGGGTCGCCGGCGCCCTTGCCGTGGGCGACGGGGGAGATCACCACCTCGGTGCCGAACTTGATGCCCAGTTTGCCGAGCACCAGCCCGTGCGCGTCCCGGAACGTCACCCGGAAGGCGCCGGGCACCCCGGCGCCCAGGTCGACCCAGCCGCCGACGAGCAGCGGGGCGAAGTAGGGCGGCACGGGCTTGCCGTCGAACGTGACGTCGACGATGTTGGAGAAGGAGGGCTTGACCATCAGAAAGCGACCTCCCCGGCCGCCGGAAGGATCAGTTCGGTGCCGCCCGGCAGCCGGGACGGGTCGTCGATGTCGTTGGCCTCGGCGATCGAACGCCAGGCCGCGGCGTCCCCGTACTCCCGCCAGGCCAGCGACTGCAGGGTGTCGCCCGCCACGACCCGGTGCACGCGCCGCGCGGTGAGCGCGCCCGAGGTCGGGTTCTGCCCCTTGGTCTGACCGGGGATCTCGTTCAGCTCCACCTGGCAGGTGGCCCGGATGGGCACGCCCGTGGTGCCGAACAGCGTGTAGTTCGCCCCCACACTGCCGATGTACGCGGTGAACCGCGCCGTGGAGAACGACCCCCATTCGAACACCACCCACGGTGTGGACGGCTGGTCCGCCGCGATGCTCTTGGCGGTCACCTCGCAGCAGGAGAACAGCGCCTCGACCTTCTTCAGCACGCTGTTGTCACCGGGGTCGCCGGAGGAGTCGAGGAAGATCTCCATCGACAGGCTCCGGCCCTCGGCCCCCATGAACTCGGGCAGCGGGCCGTCGCGCAGGGCGGCGGACGGGGTGCTCTTCCACTGGGCGCGGCGGGTGAGGGTGAGCTGCGCCGGGTTGAAGTCGAAGTCGAAGGTCTTGATCAGACCGCCCGGTGTGGTGCTGTCGCCGATGGGGGGCTCGTGGATGGCCAGCGTGGCCCGCACCAGGCTCTTGCCCGCTCCGCCCTTGGAGCCCTTGCCTCCCTTGGCTGCCATGGTCCTTCGTCTCCGTCCTCGGTGTTCGGTGTGGTGCGTCGTGCGTGGTGCGTCGTGCGTGGTGCCGGCCGCGGTCAGTCCGTGAACCCGTGGTGCGCGATCTCCAGGACCTCCGTGGCCACGCCCGGGTTCGCGGGGTCCAGGGAGGGGCCCTGCCAGCTCACCGGCAGTACGTCGATCAGTCCCCAGCGCGCCACCTGGGAGCCGTCCGCGCGCAGCGCCGAGATCTGGGCGGTGGGGCGGGTGACGCCGGTCGTCACGGAGGAGATCCAGGCGGCGACCTTCGAGGTCTCCGGGGTCAGCGGACGGGTCAGCCGGATGGTGGAGAAGGTGACCCGGGTCGGCAACTGCCACACGAACCCGTTGTTGCCGCCCTCCCGGTACTGCTCGACCTCCACCGTCGACGCCAGCCCCTCACAGCCGTTGAACGCGCCGAGGCTCTGCCCGTCGATGGTGAGGGTGAAGAAGATGGTGGATCCCGGATCGAGATCGCTGGACATCGGAGGGCCTTTCGGAGGCGGGCGGGGGCGGGCAGGGCGGGCGGGTACGGGTCAGGTGCGGGGGTCGCGGAGTCTGCCGATGCGTTCCCGGTCCATCCGCAGCTCGGTACGGAGGAGACGGGTGAGCGGGCCGACCAGACGGTGGGTCAGCTCGTCGAGCTGCCCGTCGGTCAGGGCACGCGGATCGAAGGACTGCCCGGCGTGCGGGTCGTGGGGGCTGTACGGCGGGGGCGGCCCGGGGTCGTACGGCGGAGGGGGGCCGGGGTCGTACGGCGGGGGCGGCTCGGGGGTGTGCGCGGGCGGCGGTCCGGGGGTGTTCGACGGGGCCGGGCCGACGGCCTTCTTCCAGAGCGACTTCAGCGCGGCGGGCGCGGCGGCACGCTGGACGGGGACCGGCAGGGCGGGGAGCGCCGGGGCGTCGGGGGCGTGCGGTCGGGCCACCGAGGGGGCGGCCGTCGGGGCGGCCCGCCGCACGGGCGGCGCGGAGGAGGAGACGGGGGCGGCCGGAAGGACCGGGGTGACGGCGGCGGGGGCGCGGAGCGGGACCGGACCGGGGGAGGCGGGCACCGCGGGCCCGGCAGCCGGGGGTACGGGGCTCTGCGCGGAGGTGCGCTGGACGGGAACGGGGACGGGGACGGTGGCCTGTGCGCCGGGCGGCGGCACGGGCTGCCCGGGGGCAGGGGCGAGCGGCGGCGACGCGGGCTTGGCGAGAGGCGCGGACACCGGCGCGCCCGGAGAGCTCCTGCGGGCGGAGTCCGGTGCGGGTGCGGGTGCGGGCAGGGGCGCGGGCGTGGTGCGGCGTTGGAGGGGAGCACCGAGGCCGGGCCGGGTGGGCACCGGTGAGCCGGGCCGGGCGAGGCGCTGCACGGGCGTGCCCGTCCCGGCGCGGGGGCCCGGTGCGGGTGCGGTGCTCCTGTTGCCGCCGACCGGATCGGCGGAACCGGATCGCTGCACCACGGGCGCGGCGGGCGCGGGCGGAGCGGGCCGGGTCGCCGAGAGCCGCTGGATGGGGGGCCCGACGGGCGTGGCGGCGGGGGCCGGGGCGGAGGCGGTGCTGCTCGGCATCGGCCTCGGCATCGGCTTCGGCACGGGGACGGAGGTGGAGCCGAGCGGCGGCAGCACGGCACGACCCGCGCCCTCCGTCGGCAGCCCGGTGTCCGTACGGCGCTGGACGGCGGGGGAGACGGCTCCCGGAACCGCCGTCCCGGACGGCGGAGGGCCGGCCGGGGCACCGGGTGCGAGGGGTACGTCGCCGAGGGCGGCGGGGGACACGGGAAGAACGGACGGGAGGACCTGGCCCGTCGTCTCGGCGCTCGTGCGGCGCTGGACGGTGGGCGTGTCGCCGAGGGCGGCGACGGGGGGAACGGGGACGGCCGGTGCCGCCGCTCCGGGGCTCGTACGACGCTGGACGGCGGATGTGTCGCCGGGGGCGGCGGGAAGAGCGGGGGAGGGGGCTCGGCCCGCCGTTCCGGGGCTCGTCCGACGCTGGACGGCGGGTGCGTCGCCGGGGGTGCCGCCGGGGGACGCGGGAACGGGTGTGGCGGGGGATGCGGGAACGGGAGCGGCCGAGGTCGCTGTTCCGGCGTTCGTGCGGCGCTGGACGGTGGGTGTGGCGCCGGGGCCGGCGGTGGTGGGTGCGGGAACGGGGGTGGCCGGGGTCGCCGTTCCGGAGTCCGCGCGGCGCCGCGCGGTGGCTTCGGGAGTGTTCGCGCCGGGGGACGGGACCGTGGCCGGGACACCGGGTCGCGGCGCGGTGTCCGTGCTCCGGGCCCGCTGGACGGAGGCCGCCTCGGCGGCGGGTGCGGCGGAGGGCCGACGGGTGCCGGACGCGGCCGGGACCTCGCCGACGGCGGCGCCGGACGCGGAGGAACCGGACGAGGACGTGGCCCCGGGGGACACGGGAGCGTCCGTGCCCCGGTGCACCGGGGCCGACGGGATCCGCCGGAGCGGTGCGACGGGTGCCGTGGAGCCGGGCCGGGCGAGGCGCTGCACGGCGGCCACGGGAACGGTGGCCGGCGCGGACGCGGGTGAGTCGCCCCGGGCGCTCCCGGAAGGTCCGGCCGACGGACCGGCGGGCGTGGCCGGTGCGCGCCGCACCGTCGGCGCTCCGGGCGACGCCACCGGTATCCCCGAAGGACCTGCGGAAGGGCCTGCTGAAGGACCTGCCGAAGCAGTCGGCACGGAAGACGGCACGGCGGCAGGGGCCACCGTGCCGGCGCCACCGGCCGTGGGCGCGGTGCCGGTCCGCCCGGTGCCCTCGGCCCCTGGGCCGCCCGACGGTCCGGAGACGTCGGGCCGCCGCGCGCTCGGGGCACCGCCGCCGGACCGGGCCGCCCGCCGCTGCACGGCGGGCGCGGTCTGCCGCAGGGGTACGGCCGCGGGCGCGGGGCGGAACTTCGGCGCCACGGGCGACAGCGCGGACGGCACGGCGGGAGTCAGCGCGCGGGCCGGCGCCAGGGACCGTACCGGAGGAGCCGGGGAGGGCGACGCCGCTGCCGGTGCCCGTTCCCCCGCCGCTTCCCCGGTGTCCTCACGCGGTACGGACGCCGGCCGCGCGGACGTGACGGCCCGCTGGACCACGGGATCCCGCCCGCCGGGACGGCCGGCCTCCTCGACGCCGCGGGGAACCCCCGCCTCGGCCCGCGCACCGGAAGGCGTACCCGGGGCCGGGGAGCCGGGGGAGGCCGCGGGCTTCGTGAGCGGGGCGGATCCCGGGGGCGGGGCCGTCACGGGCGCGCCGAGCAGCGGCCGGCGACGCGTGCCGGAGGGCGCGCTGCCCCCGGTGGCCGGGGTGGCCGGTGAGATGTCCGGGGTGGCCGGGCGCGCACCGGAGCCGCTCCCGCCCCGGCCCGCGACGACCGGCAGGGCACGCCGCTGGACGGGCGCCGCCGGGGCCGCCGTCCGGGTCAGGGCCGCAGGCCGGGGGGCCGGGGCGGGGACGGGGGTGACCGACGGGCCCGAGGGGCGGTCGACGGTGAAGGGTACCGCCGCGCGCCGCACCGGCGGCTGCTCCGTGCCGGGCTCGCCGGGAGCGGCGACGGGCAGGGAGAGCGCGGGGAGTTCGAGTCCCGGCGAGGGCCGTGCCGAGGCGGTGAGGACACCCTGGACCAGCCCGCCGGGCGCGCCGTCGAGCACGGCGTGGGAGAGCGTGCCCGTGAAGGCCGGGTTCTGCCAGGTGCTCAGCCTGCCGCCGAACCCGGAGTCGGCGACGGGCCACGACGGCCGGGCGGTGGTCCGCTGGATCGGCGGCAGCCCGGGCCAGCCGGCGGTACGCACCACGGCCGCGGACGCACCGCCACCGGTATCGCCGCCACCGCCACCGGTATCGGCATCGGCCGATCCCGCGGATGTGGGTGACGTCTCCGGGGACGGGGCGGGCGTGCCGGTCCCGTCCCGCCTCCCCGGCGCGTTCCTCCGCAACCGGTCGAGGAATCCCATGCCGCGTCAGCCCTCCGCCGTGGCGCGGGTGACGAGCGAGGTGATCTGCTCCGTGTACCGGCGGCGGTCGCCGTGTTCGAGGTCCAGGATGTCCTCCAGGCTCCAGTGGAAGTGGTAGGCGATGTACGCGATCTCCTCGTGCAGCCGGTCGGTCGCGTACGTCACGATTCCCCCAGGCGGCTCCCGCCGAGTTCGACCTCGAACGGCTGCTCGCAGTGGGGACAGGTCACGCCGGCCCGGGTGTGGCCCTCGGCGTTGACCTGCCGGTAGAAGTCCTGGAGGAACGCCAGGTCGGAGGCGAACATGTTCTCCACCACCCCGTCGTGCACCAGCGGAAGCGTGCCCAGCCTGGTGATCACCCGGCCGAGCAGGACCACCGACAGGTACGCGGGGTTCTCCTGCACCCGGATGTCGCGCAGCGGGATCAGCTCGTCCCGGGCGGTCGCGAGCCGCATCACCCCGTGCCGGTGCACGGTCCCGGAGTCGTCGACGTACCCGCGCGGCAGCTCGAACGGGAACTCGGTGCGCAGCACCTGCGCCGCCGGGCCGACGGGGTCGGGCACGGCCTGCTCCGGTGAGGGCGCCGGGTTCTGGGCGAACGGCCCCTGGCCGCCCCCGTCGGCGGCTCCGTCGACGGAGGCGGCCCCGTCGACGGAGGCGGGGGCTGCGCCGGCCGGGAGGGATCCCGGCCGGGCGGTGGTGCGGCGCATTACTCGATGACCAGTTCTTCGAACGTGATGGTCACGGTCTCGGTCAGCGCGGAGGCCTCGCCGGCCTTCACCGTGCTGGTGTCGATCTTGCTGCACCAGGCGTTGCGCATGTTGTACCGCTTGACCGGATTGTTCTGGTAGTCCATCACCATGATGGTGGCGTTCTTGCGGGCCGTGGACATCGCGCCGTTGACCGACTCGTTGATCCACTGGTTGAACGCGGCGGACTGGGTCATGCCGCGGACGACCGTGCAGGTGCCGGCCTTCTTCACGCCCGGCATCTTCTTGGTGACGGGCTTGCCCTGGGCCGAGACCTGCTGGTACTCGATGACGTCCTGTTCGAGGCTGAGGCCGCTGACCTCGGCGAGGTACTCGACCATCACACCGTCGATCTGGAGGCCGAAATTGTGTGACGTGAGGGCGTCACCCGGCTGCAGACTCATTTATCTGTCTTTCTTTCCTTCGGAAGAGGGGGAGCGGAGACCGCGGGGGAGAGGGGGAGGAGACCTCCCCTACTCCTCCAGCTCCCCGCTGCCGCTGGAGAACTGGGCCAGCCGGAAGATCACGAACTCGGCCGGCTTGACCGGCGCGATGCCGATCTCGCAGATGACGCGGCCGAGGTCGACGGACTCCGGCGGGTTGGTCTCCTCGTCGCACTTGACGTAGTACGCCTCCTCCGGCCGGGCGCCGAAGAGGGCGCCCGAGCGCCACTCGTTGACGAGGAAGGCGGAGACGTTGCGCCGGATCCTGGCCCACAGCTGGTGGTCGTTGGGCTCGAACACCACCCACTGGGTGCCGATCAGGATCGACTCCTCCAGGTAGTTGAAGTACCGGCGGACGTTCAGGTAGCGCCAGGCCGGGTCCGAGGAGAGGGTGCGGGCGCCCCAGACGCGGATGCCGCGGCCGGGGAAGGCGCGGATGCAGTTGACGCCGATCGGGTTGAGCAGGTCCTGCTCGCCGCGGGTGATCTGGAGCTCCAGGTCGACGGCGCCGCGCACCACCTCGTTGGCGGGCGCCTTGTGCACCCCGCGCTCGAAGTCGTTGCGGGCCCAGATGCCGGCGATGTGACCGCTCGGCGGAACGGTCCTGCTCTGGCCGCTCGCCGGGTCGAAGACCTTGATCCACGGGTAGTAGAGCGCGGCGTACTTGGAGTCGTAGCCGGCGGTCTCCTGGCGCCACACGCGGATGTCACGGGCGTTCAGGCCGGGCGGCGGGTCGATGACGGCGACCCGGTCGCCCATCAGCTCGCAGTGCGCGATCAGACCGAGCTGGACGGCCTTGACGGCCTCCAGGTCGATGGCGCCGCGCTGGTAGGCGGCCATCAGGTCGGGGACGGCGACCATGGAGATCTCGTCCACGGCCTCCAGACCGCCGAAGCCGGTGCGGTCCGCCGAGTCCCCGAGGTACTGGGCCGGGCCGGGGTGGCTCTCGGCACCACCGGCGGCGGCCGGGGCGGCCGGGGCGGCGGGAGCGGCGGCCGGGGCGACGAGCGCCACGGTCTGGTTCTCCGGGCGTGCGAGCTGCGCGGCGGGCGCCGCCTCCTGCACGGTGATGAGCTTGGAACGCTCCTTCACCTGCGTGACGACGTAGTTGCGGCTGCTCTTCTTGGCGCTCACGTCGAAGCTCTCGACGGGCCGGTCGCCGTCCTTGACGACGAGCCTGAACCGCTCGGCGGGGCCCTCGCCCTCGGGGTCGGAGACCTCGACGCTGAGCGGGCCGGACCCGGCGGCCACGGCGCTCACGGTGAACGTGCCGAGCTGCTGGGGCGTCCCGGCGGGCAGCGCGGCCGGCGCGGCCGCGCCGGTCACCGCGGCGGGGGCGCCGGCCGCCTCGCCCGCGGCACCGCCCGGGGCGCCGCCGACACGGACCACGTAGGCCGCGCTGCCGCCGTTGTTGAAGAAGCCGTAGACGGAGTGCGCCAGGTAGTACCCGTCGGTGAAGGCACCGAACGCGGCCACGAACTGGGTCCAGTTGGTCACCAGGGTCGGCTCGTTCAGCGGGCCGGACGGTGCGAGCCCGACGAAGGCCGCCACCGATGTCCCCACTCCCTCGATGGGGCGCGAGCCGCTGGCCACCTCCTCGACGTAGACGCCCGGCGACAGGTAGGACGGCATGCTCTGCTCTCCTCGGGGTACGAGTCAGGTCTGTACTCACCCTCGCGCGCGCGGCGCGACGCGCGGAACGTCTGCGAGTGCCGTGTCCGGGGCACCGCTGTTGCCCGGAAGGGCAAGGCACGCCGTACCTGCCCCCGAGGCTGCCCCGAAGGTCGTTCCCCGCCCCGCGACGGCCTGGCAGCCCGCGGACCGACGTGTATCCGCCGTCCAGGGGAGTGTCCGTGAGCACGCGGGACAAGGGCAACGACGGGCGGCCCTTCGACGGCCGGCCGCCGAAGGGCCGCCCGGCCGCCACCACGGGGCCCTCGGCCGGGCTGCTCGCCCTGCGGCGCACGGCGGGGAACGCGGCGGCGGCCCGGGCCGTCGCGGAGGAACGCCACCAGCATGACGCGCACTGCGGTCACGCCCCGGCCGTGCAGCGGAGTTCCCCGGTGCACGAGGTGCTGCGCGCCCCCGGCCGGCCCCTGGGCACGCCGTTGCGCACCGAGACGGAGGCCCGCTTCGAGGGCGCCGACTCCAGCGGCGTACGCGTGCACTCGGACGCGGTCGCCCAGCGGTCCGCTCACGAGACCGAGGCGAAGGCGTACACCTCGGGCTCGCACATCGTCGACGGCGGCGACATGCCGAAGGAGGACCGGGCCCACGAGCCGACCCACCACCTGGACCAGCGGACCGGCCCCGTCCCCGGCACGGACGACGGTTCGGGCCCGCGGGTCTCGGACCCCTCCGGCTCGGGGGAGCGCCGGGCGGTCGAGAACGCGCGCAGGACGGGCCCGGCCCCGACAGGACGGCGGCCGGGGGCACCACGGCACCGGCGAGCGTGCGGCGGACCGTGTGGGTGTTCGACGGCAGTACCCGGACCCGCCACGTCGGCGGCCGGGATCCGGGTGTCCGGTACGGCGAGACCGACCGGACGCGGAGCCGCACCTCCACCGAACGATGAACGCCGACTCCTGCGCCCGTCTGGTGCCGGCCGCCAACGGAGCGCCCGCGCCCCTGTGAGCCGCACGGTCCCGGACGGTCGGCCCGACGGCTGGGCAACGGGTCGGCCCTGCGGGGCACTTGACACTGCCCCCGGGACTCCTGACGCTCCCCGGAGGAGTCCGTAACGTCGCCGCGTGACCCTATGGACTTCTCTTGAGCCGGCGTCGACGACGGTGGACCCCGGTGGCGGCACGACGGTGCGGTTGCGGGTGCGTAACACCGGTGACGTGGTGGACGAGTACCGGTTCGAGCCGGTGGGGGATCTCGCGCCGTGGACGCGGGTGGAGCCGCAGTCGCTGCGGTTGTACCCGGGGACCACGGGGACGGTGGAGGTGTCGTTCGCCGTGCCGCGGACGCCGGACGCGGTGGCGGGACCGCATCCGTACGCGGTGCGGATCACGCCGACGGAGCATCCCGAGGCGACGGCCGTCCCCGAGGGGAACGTGACGGTCACTCCGTTCACCGAGGTGCGGGCGGAGTTGGTGCCGCCGGTGGTGAAGGGGCGGCTGCGGGGGCGTCCGAAGCTGGCGGTGGACAACCTCGGGAACACGAAGGTGACCGCGTCGATCGGCGGGAGCGACAACGGTGACCAGCTCTCGTTCGACCTGGATCCGGGCAATGTGCAGATCGAGCCCGGGCGGGCGGTGTTCGTCAAGGCGCGGCTGAAGCCGCGGGAGATCATCTGGTTCGGCTCGAAGCAGGAACGCCCGTACACGCTGGCGGTCCAGCGCTCGGGCGTCGATCCGCTCGGGGTGGAGGGGAAGTTCGTCCAGCGCGGCTTCCTGCCCGGCTGGCTGGCCACGGTGCTGGGGATGACGGTGGCGCTGGCGGTCGCGTTCGTGGTGATCTGGCTGACGTACAAGCCCGACGTCCGTTCCCTGGCCACCGAGCAGACGGCGCAGGCCGAAGCCGGTGCGATCCCCGTCCCCAGCCCCGCGCTGTCCGCACCGGTCACCGTGCCGAGCGCCGAGCCGTCGCAGGAGGAGAAGGCGCCCGAACAGGAGAAGCCGGCGGACACCGGGGACTCGGCCGGCGCGGGCTCCGAGGAGAAGGAGGAGCCGTCCGGCGACGGCGGCGGCCAGAAGGAGGAGGACGAGCCGGCCGTCCTGGTCGGTGACCTCATCGTGGGCAACGGGTCCGAGCGGTGCATCACCATTCCGCTGAGGAAGGGCAAGGCGGAGGACGGCACCGGTCTGGTGCTGCAGGACTGCGACCCGGAGGCCGCCAACCAGCGGTGGGACTTCCGGAGCGACGGCACCGTCCGCTCCATGGACCTGTGCATGGACGTGGCCAACGGCTCCACGAACGACGGCGCCACGATCCAGGTGGCCCGGTGCAGCGGCAACCCCGCCCAGGACTTCGTGATGAGCCCCGCGTGGGACCTCGTCAACCCGCAGGCGGACAAGTGCGTCGACGCCATGTGGAGCGGCACCGCGAACGGAACGGGGCTGCACCTGTGGACGTGCGGGGGCACGCCCAACCAGAAGTGGCAGCGGCAGTCGGCCTGACCCGGTACCGGACCCGCCCCGGCCGGGGCGGCTACCAGGAGCCCTCGCCCGGCACCAGCCGTCCCGCCTTGCGGTACTCCCGCCGCGCGCCCTCCAGCAGGTCGGCCGTGGAGACCGGCCCGTCCCGGTCCGCGGCCGCGTAGGCGGCGGTGACCACGGCGCTGCGGATGGAACCGCCGGACAGTTCGAAGTCCCGCGCCACCCCGTGCGCGTCGACGCCGTCCGCGCACGGCACGCGGGAGAGGCTGTGTTGCCACAGCGCGAGCCGCTGGCCGGCGTCCGGGAACGGGAAGTCGACCACCAGGTCCAGGCGCCGGGTGAACGCCTCGTCGATGTTGGCCCGCAGGTTGGTGGTGAGCAGCGCGATGCCGTCGAAGGACTCCAGGCGCTGGAGCAGGTAGGCGCTCTCCATGTTGGCGTACCGGTCGTGCGCGTCCTTGACCTCGGACCGCTTGCCGAACACCGCGTCCGCCTCGTCGAAGAGCAGGACGGCGTCGGTGCGGTCCGCCTCGGAGAAGACGCGCTCCAGGTTCTTCTCGGTCTCGCCGACGTACTTGTCCACGACGGAGGACAGCCGTACGACGTACAGGTCCAGGCCCAGTTCGGCGGCGACGACCTCGGCGGACAGCGTCTTGCCGGTGCCCGACTCGCCCGCGAACAGCCCCAGCACGCCCCGGCCCCGGCCGCCGCCGGCGCTGAGCCGCCAGTCGCCGAGCACCCGGTCGCGGTGCCGGGCCCGCCGGGCCAGTTCCCGCAGCTGGGCCAGGGGCGCCTCGGGCAGCACCAGGTCGTCCCAGGTCACCGCCGGTTGGATCCGCCGGGCGTGCTGTTCGAGCCCCGAGGTCGACTGCTGGCGTGCGGCGAGTCTGAGGTGGCCGGGGGTGAGGGCGGTGCCGTCGAACGCGGCGAGGCGCCGGGCGGCGCGTACGGCCCGCGCCACCCGGTCCGTGCTCAGGTGGTACGGGGCCACGGTGGCGGCGAGATCGAAGCCGAGGGGGCCGGAGGGACCGTCCGGTGTGCCCGTACGGGCATCAGGTCCCGCCCCGTCCTCCAGGGCCGCGGCCCAGGTGTCCACGGCACCCGCTCCCAGCCGGGGGGCGTCCAGGACGAGGGGGTCGTGGTCGCACCACTGCGGGTCGTACGGCCGGGAGCCGGTGAACACCACCGGCACATCGGGCACCGACAGTGCCCGCACGAGTGCCCCGGGGTCGTCCGGGAGCGGGGAGACGACCACGGCGCGGTCCCGCAGCCGGGCCTCGCGCAGCAGGGCGGTCAGCGGTTCCCCGGTGTGCGGCCCTTGGGGGGTGTAGTGCAGGGCGCCGTCGGGGAGGGCCCGCGCGGCGTGCGCCAGGCCCTCGCCCTCGCGGTGCTCGCGCAGGTAGACGGTGAGCGGGGCGGCGGCCAGCCGGGCGGCGAGCCGCCCGGTGAAGGTGTCGTCGCCGGGGGCGTCCGCGGTGGACGGCACGGTGAGCGGGCGGGCCCGCCCGGTGAGGGACGGATCCGGGGTGTCGTCACCGAGGAGGTGGGCGAGGAGCCGGTCCGGGACCCGCAGCGACCGGCTGAGGAAGGGGCGTTCCGGTTCGTCGACGTCGAGCAGGGCCAGGGACCGCAGGGGCGCCGACGGGTGGAAGACGGCGCGGGCCTCGGGCCGGTGCACGGGGGCGCCGCACAGGTCGAGCGCGAGCCCGGTGGTGGCGTGGCGGCGGCCCACGTCGTCGTTGAGGTAGCCGTACAGGGGCTCGAAGGAGCGGTCGAGGTCCGGGGCGAGCGCCACGAGCAGCACCGAGACCTCCAGCGGGCGCAGGCCGAGCCGCCGCGCGAGCGGACCGAGCCGGTCACCGGGGAGCTCGTCGTCGTCCCCCGCCCCGTGGTCCCCCGACGGGGCGGAGGGGGCGCGGAGGTGGTGCCGTACGGCCTCCTCGGACAGGTACAGGCCGCGGAGCGGGTCGTCGGCGGTCGGGTCGCCGGCGGCGCGGTGCTCGACCAGCAGGGCGACGCGTTCCCGGAGCCGTGCGACGCGCTCCAGGAGCGCCTCGGCCGGGGCGTGGTGGTGGCCGTTCAACGGTTCCGCTTCCCTCGCTCGACGTGGTGCGGGCGGTGGCCGCGGCCGGGTGGGTCGTCCTGGGCTCCGTCGACCGAGCGGACCCGTACGACCGCGCCCTCGGTGACCGGCGGTCCCGCGTCGTACTCGGGGAAGGACGGGAACGGCACGATCACCACCAGGTCGAGCGACGGCTTGAGTTCACCGCCGAGCGCGGACCAGATCTCGGCCAGCGACCGCGACTCGGTCTGGGTGCCGGCCACCGACAGCTGCACGGAGAGCCCCAGCGCGCCCAGCGCGCCGGGCAGTTCGGCGGGCGGCAGGATCTCGCGGGGCAGCAGGGTGGCCAGTACGGCGGACAACAGGCGGTGTTCGTCCTGCGGTTGCTTGGTCCAGGCGGTGACCAGGTACGACAGCCGGAACCAGCGCGGGGGCAGACGGCGCTTCACGACCTGGCCGCTGCCGTCGGTGACCGCGACCGTGCCGCGTTCGCGCCGTGAGACCTCCTCACGGATGTCGTAGAGGTAGGCGTTGAGGGCGGGCGCGTTGCGGCGGGCCGCCCAGTCCCGGGTCGGGGCGTCCAGCGACACCTCGATGCCCGAGCCGGCCAGGGCGCCGCTGTTGAGAAGCCCCTTGAGGACCTCGTCCACCTCGTGGATCACCGTCGTACTCCTGCTCTGCCGTCGCGCGGCTCACCGGCCGCCGGACCACCGGGCCGCCGGACCCCGTCGATCGTGCCCCCGGACGCGCGGTGCCGTGCCCGCCCCCGGGGACGGGAGCGGGCACGACGGGCTGCCCGAGAGGGTGAATTCGGTTGCCTGTTCGGTCAGATGTAACCTTCCCGAAGGGCGTACGCGACGGCGTGCGCGCGGTTGCGGAGGTGCAGCCGGGTGGTGATGCCGTGCAACACGTTCTTGACCGTACGTTCGGAGTACGAGAGTTTTCCGGCGATCTCTCCCGTGTCCAGGCCCTCGGAGACGAGGCGCAGGACGTCGGCCTCACGGGCCGTCAGTCCGGAGGAGGGGCCGCCGGGATGGCCCGCCGAGGTGCGGTGCAGCGTGCCCACCTGGTTGATCAGCCGGCCCAGCAGGTCACCGGGGAGGTCCCCGTCGCCGCGGGAGGCCGCCACGACGGCACGCACCATCCGGTGCGCGGTGGCCTCGTGGCGCCAGACGATCGCGCCGACCCCGCACTCGACCACGTCGAGGAGTTCGTTCTCCCGGATCGCGCCGACCACGAGCACGGCGCGGCTGCCGTCACTGCGCACGAGCTTGCGCATCCTGGTCAACAGGCCTTCGTCCAGGTGGTCGTTGATGAGGAGGGCCACGGTGTCCGGGCCGGGACGGCCGTCCTCCACCAGCTCGATGACCGGGTGCCGGCGGAGTTCACTGGCCGCGCCGGCCCGGGAGATGGGGTCCGGGGCGTCGACCACCACGGGGATCCTGGTCCCCTGCCCGGCGGCCGGGGCCGTTTCCGAGGTTCCGAACGAGCTGCGCAACCGATTCCCCATACCCGAGTTGCGGGCACCACTGTGGCGTCCGCGTCCGATGCTTCGGTCACAGACTCCTGTGCCGGGTGGGACGCGGACAATCGTGGAGGACCACGAGACGCACCACGAGATCACGCGCACCGCCCACCGGCCGGGCACGCGCCGGACACCCCCGGCCGTGCCCCGCGCACCGCGCTTTCCGCACGGTCCCGGGAACGGGGACGGTCCCGGGAACGGGGACGGGGTCCGGCTCTGCGGGAATGGAACACGACCCGGTGCGCTTCGTCCATACCTGTGGCAAGGATTCACCCCTTGGCTCGGCTTCTTGCCTCAACAGGCCGTCCGGACCGGCCCGTCGGGGCACCCGCAGGGCCTGTTTCACGTCCTCCAAGGAGAGGACGGCCGCCGTTCCGTCCGGTCACCCGTGAGATCCGTCCCCCGTCACCCGCCCTTACCCCGCACGACCACGATCCGCCCCGGCCCAGGAGGAACCGTTGCCCTCAGTGGAACCCCTCAGCGAACGGGACGACGCCCTGCGGCTGCTGGCCGCGGAGGCCGAACGCGCCCGTGAGGGATCGGGCCGCCTCTTCCTGCTGCGCGGCGCCACCGGCACCGGCCGCACCGCCCTCCTGAGGGCCGCCGCGCAGCAGGCGGCGGACCGGGGCATGTGGGTGCTGCGGGCCCGCTGCACCCCGGAGAACAGCGGTACGGACTGGTGCGCCGTCCACCAGCTCTTCGGCGCGGAGGCGGACTTCGTCGACGACCCCCCGGCGGATCCCGGCACGTCCCGGGCCGCGCACCACCGGACACGGTCCGCGCTGCTGTGGCGGCTGCTGGAGACGTACGCGGCCGAGGCCCCGCTGTTCGTGGCGGTCGACGACGTGCACGCCGCCGACCCGCTCTCGCGCCGCTGGCTGGCGGAGGCGGCCCGGCTCGTCGAGGGGCTGCCGGTGCTCCTGGTGGTCACCGAGCGCAGCCAGTACGACATCGACCCGCCCGGCGCCGGCCTCGCCCACGGGCTCTCCCCCGCCCTCGTCCGCACCCACACCCTCGCCCCGCTGAGCGACGGCGCCGCCACGGACCTGGTCCGCGCCGCCTTCCCCGGGGCCGCACCCGACCGGGTGGCCGACTGCGTACGGGCCGGGGCGGGCAACCCGCTGCTGCTGCGCGCCCTGCTGGAGGACCTGTCGTCCGGGGGCACCACCGACGGGTCCGCCCCGCCGGCGGCACTGCCGGACACCTGCGCCGCGCTGTACCCGGGCGCCTACCCGGACGCCGTGTCCTGGTGGCTGGCCGGCGCGGGCGGGGCGACGGCCGGGGTCGCCCGTTCCCTGGCCGTGCTGGAGGGCGGGGAGGCGGACGACGGTGCCGCACGGGCCGCACGGGTCCCGTCCGCGGACGGCGCCGTGCCCGCGCGGAACCGGTACCCGGGGTGCCGCCCCGCCGAACGCCGCGACACCCAGGCCCGGATCATCGCCAGGATGGCCCAGGCGGACATCGACCGGGTCGCGGGCTGGCTCACCGCGATGACCCGCCTGGGCCTGCTGCGCCAGGACGCGGACGGCCCGTACCGGTACGCGCACCCGCTGCTGCGCGACGCGGTGCTGAGCGGCTGGACGAGCGGCCGGCGCAGGGCGGCCCACCGCACCGCCGCCGAGGAGCTGATGCGCGGGGGCGCCGAGGTCGCCGTGGTGGCCGGGCACCTGTCGCACGCCTCCGCGGTGGCCGAGTCCTGGGCCGTGGACGTGCTGGTCGAGGCCGCGGCCGACGAGGTGCGCGCCGGCTGCCCACGAGGTGCCGTGGCGTTCCTGAGACGCGCCCTGGACGAGCCCATGGCGCCCGTCCGCCGGGCCACCGTCCTCATCCAGCTCGGCTCCCTGGAGTGCGCCGAGTACCCGTCCGGCGGCATCGCCCGGCTCGCGGAGGCCGTACGGCTGCCGGGCGGGTCCCGGGACCTGGTGCGGGCGATGGTGGCCCTGGCCACGGCGCTCGTCCGCAGCGGGGAGACCCGGGCGGCGCTGCGCATGCTCCGGGAGGAGGAGCACCGGCTGGCGGACCGGCCCGACCTGGTGCGCACGCTGCGCGCCGTCACCGTACTGATGTCCGACGAGGAACTGGGCGCCCTGCGCAAGGAGTACCGGCGGCGGTCCGGTCCTGACGGGGGCACCCCGGACCTGCTCGACGCGGCCCACCGGATACTGAACGTGCGGTACGAGGCGACGGCCGGCCTGATCTCCGCACGGGACGCGATGGCGCAGATCCGCACGCTCCTGGAGGGGCCGGCCGACCCGATCGCCGAGCCGTTCCTGTTCGGCACGGCCGCCGCCGTGGCCCACTGGGCGGACGAACTCGACGAGGCCGAGCGCCTGGTGCGGCGGGCCCTGGACACGCTGGACTCCTTCCTGCTGCACCCCATGCACCACGTCCTGCTCGACCTGCGCGTGGATCTCGCGGCGGCCCGCGCGGACTTCGCCACCGTGCTCGCCGACCCGAGGGCCCGGTCGTCCGGGTCCGGGCCGTCCGGGCCCGGCCCCACCAGCGCGCACACGCAGGCCGTGATCGCGCTGGTGGAGACGGGCCGGCTGGAGGAGGCCGCCCGTCTCGTGGACGGGTTCGACCTGCGGACGGCACCGGACTCCTGGCGCACCCACCGCTTCCTGTACGCGCGGGGGGTGCTGCGCGCGGCGTCCGGCGACCCGGCGGCGGCGCTGGACGACTTCACGGAGTGCGGACGGCGCCAGACGGCCCGCGAGGCGTTCAGGTCCGTGGTCGCCCCCTGGCGCGTCGCCGCCGCCGAGTGCGAGCTGGCGCTCGGCCGGCCGCGGGAGGCGCTGGCCCTCGCCGAGGAGGAGCTGCGGCTCGCCGAGGTGTGGCACACCCCGCGCGTACGGGGCCGCGCGCTGCGCGTGCTGGGCGAGGCGACGGGCGGCCGGCGCGGCCTGGAGCTCACCGGCTGCGCGGTCGGAATCCTGCGCGAGGAACCGGCCGGAACGGAGCTGGTCTCGGCCCTGATCTCCCACGGCCGACTGCTCAACACCCTGCGGGAGCGCTCCCACGCCCGGGAGACGCTGCGCGAGGCGGCGGAACACGCCGAACGCCTCGGCGCGGTCCGGCTGCGCACCGTCGCCGAGGACCTGCTCCGCGAGGGCGGCGCCCGCCGCGCCGGTGCCCCCCGCACCGGCCCCGCCGCCCTCACCGGCAGCGAACGCCGCATCGCCGGCCTCGCGGCCGAGGGCCGCACGAACGCGGAGATAGCCGCCTTGCTGCACCTGGCCCGCCGCACGGTGGAAACCCACCTGACGGCCGCCTACCGCAAACTCGGCATCACCCGCCGCACGGAACTGCCCGGAGCCCTGCCCCCCGCCCCGCCCGCCCCTCCGGCCCGCGCGGGCTGACCCGGAAGGGGTACGGCGAAGGGGCCGCCCTTCCGGGCGGCCCCTTCGGCGGAGTGTCGCGTTTACTTCACCGGCTCCGGTTCCGGAGCGCTCTCGCTCTCCTCGTCGCCCGCCGGGTCGGCCGGGGTCTTGACGGACTCCAGCAGGAGCTGGGCGACGTCGACGACCTGGACGGACTCCTTGGCCTTGCCCTCGTTCTTCTTGCCGTTGACCGAGTCGGTCAGCATGACCAGGCAGAACGGGCAGGCGGTGGAGACGATGTCCGGGTTCAGCGAAAGAGCCTCGTCGACGCGCTCGTTGTTGATGCGCTTGCCGATCCGCTCCTCCATCCACATCCGGGCGCCGCCCGCGCCGCAGCAGAAGCCGCGCTCCTTGTGGCGGTGCATCTCCTCGTTGCGCAGGCCCGGGACCTTGCCGATGATCTCGCGCGGGGGCGTGTAGATCTTGTTGTGGCGGCCCAGGTAGCACGGGTCGTGGTAGGTGATGATGCCCTCGACCGGGGTGACCGGGATCAGCTTGCCCTCGTCCACCAGGTGCTGGAGCAGCTGGGTGTGGTGGATGACCTCGTAGTCGCCGCCGAGCTGCGGGTACTCGTTGCCGAGGGTGTTGAGGCAGTGCGGGCAGGTGGCGACGATCTTCTTCGCCGACCTGGGCTTCGCCGACTCGGGCACGACCTTGCCGTCGTCGTCCATCTCCTCGCCGAAGGCGGCGTTGAGGGACATGACGTTCTCCATGCCGAGCTCCTGGAACAGGGGCTCGTTGCCGAGGCGCCGCGCCGAGTCACCCGTGCACTTCTCGTCGCCGCCCATGATCGCGAACTTGACGCCCGCGATGTGGAGGAGCTCCGCGAAGGCCTTGGTGGTCTTCTTGGCGCGGTCCTCCAGGGCGCCGGCGCAGCCGACCCAGTACAGGTACTCGACCTCGGACAGGTCCTCGATGTCCTTGCCGACGACCGGGACCTCGAAGTCGACCTCCTTGGTCCACTCCAGGCGCTGCTTCTTCGCCAGGCCCCAGGGGTTGCCCTTCTTCTCCAGGTTCTTGAGCATCGTGCCCGCCTCGGACGGGAACGCGGACTCGATCATCACCTGGTAGCGGCGCATGTCGACGATGTGGTCGACGTGCTCGATGTCGACGGGGCACTGCTCGACGCAGGCGCCGCAGGTGGTGCAGGACCACAGGACGTCCGGGTCGATGACGCCGTTCTCCTCGGCGGTGCCGATCAGCGGGCGCTCGGCCTCCGCGAGGGCGGCGGCGGGCACGCCGGCCAGCTGCTCCTCGGACGCCTTCTCCTCGCCCTCCATCGTCTTGCCGCCGCCGGCCAGCAGGTACGGGGCCTTGGCGTGCGCGTGGTCGCGCAGGGACATGATCAGGAGCTTGGGGGAGAGCGGCTTGCCGGTGTTCCAGGCGGGGCACTGCGACTGGCAGCGGCCGCACTCGGTGCAGGTGGAGAAGTCCAGCAGGCCCTTCCAGGAGAACTGCTCGACCTGGGAGACGCCGAAGACGTCGTCGTCACCGGGGTCGGTGAAGTCGATCGGCTTGCCGCCGGACGTCATCGGCTGGAGCGCGCCCAGGGCGGTCCCGCCGTCTGCCTCCCGCTTGAACCAGATGTTCGGGAAGGCCAGGAAGCGGTGCCAGGCCACGCCCATGTTGGTGTTGAGCGAGACCACGATCATCCAGATGAAGGACGTCGAGATCTTGATCATCGCGAACAGGTAGACCAGGTTCTGCAGCGCGGCGACGCTCAGCCCCTTGAAGGCCAGGACCAGCGGGTACGAGGCGAAGTACGCGGCCTCGTACTGGTCCACGTGGTGCAGTGCGCCCTCCAGGCCGCGCAGCACGTAGATGGCCAGGCCGATGGTGAGGATGACGTACTCGACGAAGTACGCCTGGCCCGCCTTGGAGCCCGCGAAGCGGGACTTGCGCCCGGGGCGCGAGGGCAGGCTCAGCAGGCGGATCACGATGAGCACGGCGATGCCCAGGATCGTCATCACACCGATGAACTCGATGTACAGCTCGAACGGCAGGAAGCCGCCGATGACCGGCAGCACCCAGTCGGCCTCGAAGAGCTGGCCGAAGGCCTGGGCGAGGGTCGGCGGCAGGGTCAGGAAGCCGACGGCGACGAACCAGTGGGCGATGCCGACGACACCCCACCGGTTCATGCGGGTGTGGCCGAGGAACTCCCGCACCAGGGTCACACTGCGCTGGTAGGGATTGTCGGTCCGGGCGCCGGCCGGGACCGGCTGGCCCAGCTTGAAGTACCGGACGAACTGGCCGATCGCGCGTGCGAGCAGCGCGACGCCGACCACGGTCAGGACCAGCGACACGATGATCGCGGCGAGTTGCATGGGGGCTCCTCGGGCCTGCGAGGGGTTCGGAGAGGAATTTTCGGGACTTCGACGGGGGCTCCATCACGGCTTCCCCGAAATTACTAAGCGGTAACTTATGCAGTCCGTTCGAGATTACCCCCATCTCCGGTCGCACTGTAGCCGGGCACGGGGTGATCTGAATCGCTCAGGGTTGCCTATGGCGGCACCTCCGGGGGCGTCCGAATGGCGTCCGGGATCCGATCGTGTTATTCACGCCAAATCGGTCCATACGCCCCTAACTTATATCCGTGCTCTACGGGATCGCCGCCGCCGCCACCGCCCTGCTGCTCTCCGCCCTCCTCGCGGAACTGCTGCGGGTCCCCGCCCTGCGCCTGGGGATCGTGGACCGCAGACGCCGCCTGGCGCTGCCGCTGTCCGGGGGAACGGCCGTCGTGCTCGCGACCGCGCTGGTGGCGGGGCTCGGCGACCGGGCGGGACACGCCCCGCTCGGCACCGGGATCGGCCGGCTGCTGGCCGCCGGGGCCTGGGTCGGCGTGCTCGGGCTGGCCGCCGACGTGTGGCGGCTGCGGTGGTGGGTCCCGCTCGCCGGCACGGCCGTGGCGGCGGCGCTCGTCGTGCCGTACGCGGAGACCGGGGTGGTGCGGGGGGTGCTCGCCGTGGGGTGGGTCGTGGCGGTCACCGCCGCGTTCCGGGGGCTCGACCACGCCGACGGGCTGGCCGGCACCGTGGGGGCGGTGACCGCGTTCGGGGTGGCGGCCTGCGCGGCGGCCGAGCTGATGGAGGGGATCGCGGTCCTGCTGAGCGTGCTGGCCGCCGCGCTCGCCGGGTTCCTGCTGCACAACTGGCACCCCGCGCGGGCCGGCCTCGGGGCGGGCGGCTCGCTGTTCACGGGGTTCGTGGTGGCCTCGGCGGCGGTGTTCGTGCGGGCCGGGCAGGGAATCGGGGCCGGTGCCGGGGTGTTGTTCGCCCTGACGGCCGTGGTGTGCGCCGACGCCGTACTGGTGGTCCTCGCGCGGCGGCTGTCCCGGTGGCCGCTGACCCGCGGCCGGCCGGACCACCTCGGGCACCGGCTGCGGCGGCTCGGACTCGCCCCCCGCGCGGTGACCGTGCTGCTCGGCGCCGGCGCGCTGGGCGGGGTACTGGTGGGGGTGGGCGCGCACACCGGGCGGGTGTCCGGGGGCGCGGTGGGGTGGGTGGCGGCGGTCGCCGCGGTGGTCGTACTCGCGCTCGTACGCCTTCCCGTCACCCCCGTTTTTCGTCCCCGTCAACGATCTGCCGAGGCGTCGTCTCAGGTCAGAGAGCGGTTGCGTGTAAGGAACGGATAAGAGTTGAGTCTGCTCGACTCAGCTCTGTTGACCCCGCGCCGGACGTCATGCATGCTTGAGTCCGTTCCACTCAAGTCAGCTGGAGGAATCGAAATGGCACGTGCGGTCGGCATCGACCTGGGCACGACTAACTCCGTCGTCAGCGTTCTGGAGGGCGGCGAGCCCACCGTCATCACCAACGCCGAGGGCGCCAGGACCACGCCGTCCGTCGTCGCCTTCGCCAAGAACGGTGAGGTGCTGGTCGGCGAGGTGGCCAAGCGCCAGGCGGTCACCAACGTCGACAGGACCATCCGGTCGGTCAAGCGCCACATGGGCACCGACTGGAAGATCGAGCTCGACGGGAAGCCCTTCAACCCGCAGCAGATCAGCGCCTTCGTGCTGCAGAAGCTGAAGCGCGACGCCGAGGCGTACCTGGGCGAGAAGGTCACGGACGCGGTCATCACCGTCCCGGCGTACTTCAACGACGCCGAGCGCCAGGCCACCAAGGAGGCCGGCGAGATCGCCGGCCTGAACGTGCTGCGCATCGTCAACGAGCCGACGGCCGCCGCCCTGGCGTACGGCCTCGACAAGGACGAGCAGGTCATCCTGGTCTTCGACCTCGGTGGCGGTACGTTCGACGTCTCGCTGCTGGAGATCGGCGACGGTGTCGTCGAGGTGAAGGCCACCAACGGTGACAACAACCTCGGTGGTGACGACTGGGACCAGCGCGTCGTCGACTACCTGGTCAAGCAGTTCCAGTCCGGGCACGGCGTGGACCTGGCCAAGGACAAGATGGCGCTGCAGCGTCTGCGCGAGGCCGCCGAGAAGGCGAAGATCGAGCTGTCCTCGTCCACCGAGACCACGATCAACCTCCCCTACATCACCGCCTCCGCCGAGGGCCCCCTGCACCTCGACGAGAAGCTGACCCGCGCCCAGTTCCAGCAGCTGACCGCGGACCTGCTCGAGCGCTGCAAGACGCCGTTCCACAACGTCGTCAAGGACGCCGGCATCCAGCTCTCCGAGATCGACCACGTCGTCCTCGTCGGCGGTTCCACCCGCATGCCCGCCGTCGCCGAGCTCGTCAAGGAGCTGACCGGCGGCAAGGAGGCCAACAAGGGCGTCAACCCGGACGAGGTCGTCTCGATCGGCGCCGCGCTCCAGGCCGGTGTCCTCAAGGGCGAGGTCAAGGACGTCCTGCTGCTCGACGTCACCCCGCTGTCCCTCGGCATCGAGACCAAGGGCGGCATCATGACCAAGCTGATCGAGCGCAACACCACGATCCCGACGAAGCGCTCCGAGATCTTCACCACGGCCGAGGACAACCAGCCGTCGGTGCAGATCCAGGTCTACCAGGGCGAGCGCGAGATCGCCGCGTACAACAAGAAGCTCGGCATGTTCGAGCTGACCGGTCTGCCCCCGGCGCCGCGCGGCGTCCCGCAGATCGAGGTCTCCTTCGACATCGACGCCAACGGCATCATGCACGTGACCGCGAAGGACCTGGGCACGGGCAAGGAGCAGAAGATGACCGTCACCGGCGGCTCCTCGCTGCCGAAGGACGAGGTCGACCGGATGCGCCAGGAGGCCGAGAAGTACGCGGAGGAGGACCACGCCCGCCGCGAGGCCGCCGAGTCCCGCAACCAGGGCGAGCAGCTCGTCTACCAGACCGAGAAGTTCCTCAGCGACAACGAGGACAAGGTCCCCGGCGACGTCAAGGCCGAGGTCGAGACGGCCGTCGCCGAGCTGAAGGAGAAGCTCAAGGGCGACGACTCCGCCGAGATCCGCACGGCCACGGAGAAGGTCGCGGCCGTCTCCCAGAAGCTGGGCCAGGCCATGTACGCCGACGCCCAGGCCTCCCAGGCCGCCGGCGGCGCGTCCGCCGGTGCCGGTGAGGCGAAGGCCGACGACGACGTCGTCGACGCCGAGATCGTCGACGAGGACCGCAAGGACGGTGCGGCGTGACCGAGGAGACCCCGGGCTTCGACGAGCAGTCGCAGCAGCCCGACGTCCCCTCCGACGAAGCCGAGCCGAAGGCCGCCTCCACCCCCTCCGCGGAGGAGGGGGCGGCCCCGGCCGGGGACACGGGCCAGGAAGCGGCACTGGTGGCCCAGCTGGACCAGACGCGCACGGCGCTCGACGAGCGCACGGCCGACCTCCAGCGCCTCCAGGCCGAGTTCCAGAACTACCGCCGCCGGGTCGAGCGCGACCGGGTCGCCGTGAAGGAGGTCGCCGTGGCGAACCTCCTGAGCGAGCTGCTCCCCGTGCTCGACGACGTCGGCCGCGCGCGGGAACACGGCGAGCTGGTCGGCGGCTTCAAGTCCGTCGCGGAGTCGCTGGAGACGGTCATCGCCAAGATGGGCCTCCAGCAGTTCGGCAAGGAGGGCGAGCCCTTCGACCCGACGATCCACGAGGCGCTGATGCACAGCTACGCGCCGGACGTCACCGAGACGACGTGCGTGGCGATTCTTCAGCCGGGGTACCGGATCGGCGAGCGCACCATCCGCCCCGCGCGGGTGGCCGTCGCCGAGCCGCAGCCCGGCGCGCAGACGGCTCCGCCGGCCGAGGAGAGCACCTCCGAGGCGCAGGACGGACCGTCGGAGAACAAGGAGAGCGGTGGCCCGGAGGAGGGCTGACGCGATAGCTGACGCAGGGAAGGAGGGACGTCGGGGATGAGCACCAAGGACTTCATCGAGAAGGACTACTACAAGGTCCTCGGCGTCCCCAAGGACGCCACCGAGGCCGAGATCAAGAAGGCGTACCGGAAACTCGCCCGCGAGTTCCACCCGGACGCCAACAAGGGCAACGCCAAGGCGGAGGAGCGGTTCAAGGAGATCTCCGAGGCGAACGACGTCCTCGGCGACCCCAAGAAGCGCAAGGAGTACGACGACGCGCGCGCCCTCTTCGGCAGCGGAGGCTTCCGGCCGGGGCCGGGCGCGGGCGGCGGCGGATCCTTCAACTTCGACCTGGGTGACCTCTTCGGAGGTCAGGCCGGCGGCCAGCAGGCGGGCGGCGGCTTCGGCGGCGGCCTCGGTGACGTCTTCGGGGGCCTGTTCAACCGGGGCGGCGCGGGCACCACGCGCACCCAGCCGCGGCGCGGCCAGGACATCGAGTCCGAGGTGACGCTCAGCTTCACCGAGGCGATCGAGGGCGCGACCGTCCCGCTGCGGATGTCCTCGCAGGCACCCTGCAAGGCCTGTTCGGGCACCGGCGACAAGAACGGCACACCGCGCGTGTGCCCGACCTGCGTCGGCACCGGCCAGGTGGCGCGGGGCTCCGGCGGCGGCTTCTCGCTCACCGACCCCTGCCCCGACTGCAAGGGCCGCGGTCTGATCGCGGAGGAGCCCTGCGAGATCTGCAAGGGCAGCGGCCGGGCCAAGTCCTCGCGGACCATGCAGGTGCGCATCCCCGCAGGCGTCAGCGACGGCCAGCGGATCCGGCTGCGCGGCAAGGGCGCGCCGGGCGAGCGCGGCGGCCCCGCCGGCGATCTGTACGTCGTCGTGCACGTCGGCGCCCACCCGGTGTTCGGCCGCAAGGACGACAACCTGACCGTCACGGTCCCGGTGACGTTCGCCGAGGCCGCCCTCGGCGGCGAGGTCCGGGTGCCGACGCTGGGCGGTCCGCCGGTCACGCTGAAGCTTCCGCCGGGCACGCCCAACGGGCGCACCATGCGGGCGCGGGGCAAGGGCGCGGTCCGCAAGGACGGCACCCGCGGCGATCTGCTGGTCACCGTGGAGGTGAGTGTTCCCAAGGACGTGTCGGGGAAGGCTCGTGACGCACTGGAGGCGTATCGCGAGGCGACCGCGGACGACGATCCGCGGGCGGAGCTGTTCCAGGCCGCGAAGGGAGCTTGATTTCAGATGGACGGCCGTCGACGCAATCCGTATGAACTGACCCATGACACCCCGGTCTACGTCATTTCGGTGGCGGCCCAGCTCTCCGGCCTGCACCCGCAGACACTGCGGCAGTACGACCGGCTGGGTCTCGTGTCGCCGGACCGCACGGCCGGCCGGGGCCGTCGTTACTCGGCCCGTGACATCGAACTGCTCCGTCAGGTGCAGCAGCTGTCGCAGGACGAGGGCATCAACCTGGCCGGAATCAAGCGCATCATCGAACTGGAGAACCAGGTCGCCGCCCTCCAGGCCCGTGCGGCCGAACTGGAGAACGCCCTGGACGGGGCGGCCGCGGCGATGCGGCAGCGCGAGGCCGCGGTGCACGCCTCGTACCGCCGTGACCTGGTGCCCTACCAGGAGGTGCAGCAGACCAGCGCGCTGGTGGTGTGGCGGCCCAAGCGGCAGCAGTCGGACTGAGGCGCCGGCCCGGAGTACCGCGAGAGGCCCGGAGGTTCACCGAACCTCCGGGCCTCTCGGCTTATGCACAGTTGCCTGTGTGACTATCGTATGGCTGCGTGTCCAGATGATTCTCGCCGGACGTCCGCGGGTCTCTCACGAGTTCGGCGCACCGTGCCGTGTCCATCTCGTTAAGTGGCCGACCTTGACTCCGGTGGGTGCTGAAGCGTTGGCTTTTCAGTCACATGGGCCGCAAAGCTGTGCCCACGTCCAAAACGCACCTGAAGTGAGCCCTCGCATGCGTCGTATCGCCATATCCGTGGCCGCCACCGCCATGTCCGTCACGCTCGTCGGATGCGGCGCGCTCAACGCGACGGGGAGCAGCGACGACGCGAGTCCGACCAAGGGCGACGACATCACCGTCGGGCTGCTGCTCCCGGAGAAGGGCAACACCCGGTACGAGCAGTTCGACTACCCCATCTTCAAGACGAAGGTGGAGTCCCTCACCAACAAGAAGGGCAAGGTCGAGTACGCCAACGCCGAGGCGGACGCCGGCAAGCAGGCCGACCAGATGCAGCAGATGATCGACGACAAGGTCGACGTCATCGTGCTGGACGCGGTCGACGCGCACGCCATCGCGGACGGCGTGCAGAAGGCCAAGGACGCGGGCATCCCCGTCATCGCCTACGACCGTCTCGCCGAGGGCCCGATCGACGCGTACATCTCCTTCGACAACGAGCTGGTCGGCGAGGTGCAGGGCCGTTCCCTGCTGGAGGCGCTCGGCGGCGAGGCGAGCATCACCGACAAGATCGTGATGATGAACGGCTCGTCGACCGACCCCAACGCCAAGCAGTTCAAGGCGGGCGCGCTCTCCGAGCTCAAGGGCAAGGTGACGATCGCCAAGTCCTACGACACCAAGGACTGGAAGGCGGAGAACGCCCAGGCCAACATGGCCGAGGCGATCGACGCGATCGGCGCGGGCGACATCGAGGCGGTCTACTCCGCCAACGACGGGATGGCGGGCGGCATCGTCAAGGCGCTCAAGGCCGCCGGCGTGACCGAGCTGCCCCCGATCACCGGCCAGGACGCCGAGCTCGCGGCGGTGCAGCGCATCCTCGTCGGCGAGCAGTACATGAGCGTGTACAAGTCCTACCCGGACGAGGCCGAGAACGCCGCCGAGATGGCCGTGGCCAAGGTCCAGGGCAAGGACATCCAGTTCGACTCGCTCACCCGCGAGCGGGTGGACAGCCCCACCGCCAAGGACATCCCGGCGCAGCTCGTGCCCGTGGTCGCGCTGACCAAGGACAACATCGAGGACACCGTGGTCGCCGACGGGATCTACGAGGTCTCGGACATCTGCACCGCGGAGTTCGCGGCGGCCTGCGAAGCGGTCAAGCTGAAGTAGCCGCCGACCCGTCGATATCCGGCCACCCGCCGGTCCCCCGACCGGCGCCGGACCCTGCCCGTGTTGCACAGCCGGTTCCGGCCGCGCATAGTTGCGCTGCGGAAAGTGGCTGAACCGGGGGTGGGATGGGCGATGGCCGGGCACGGGACGGACGGGCATCCACACGGTGCTGACCGACTGTGCGAGGCCGGGGATCGCGTGTATTCCCGGGCCGTACGGCGCGGACGGCTGCCGCGCCGGGACGCGGAGCCGGTGCCCTGCCTGCTGGAACTGGCCCTGCTGCACCCCGACCCCGACGACATGGACTGGCTCGTCCCCACCCCTCCGCAGGAGGTCATGACCCGGCTGCTGCGCGGGATGTACGACGAGGTGAACGCGAGCCGGCGCCGGGTCGGCTCGGCCGTCGAGGCCTTCGAGCGGTACGCCGGTCTGGGCCACCGGACGCCCGCCTCGCCGACGACGGCGGAGGGCCCGGCGATCCGGGTGCTGGACGGGCTCGCCCGCATCCAGGCCGCGATGGACGAGGCGACCCAGGCGTGCACCACCGAGGTGCTCACCGTCCAGCCCGGCGGCATCCGGCGCGAGGCGGAGCTGTCCGAGGGCCTGCACCGGGCGACGGCGCTGCGCGGCCGGGGCGTGCGCATGCGGGACCTGTACACGCACGTCGCCCGGCACGGGCACGGACTGCTCAGCTATCTGGAGCTGATGGGCGACGCGGTGGAGGCGCGCACCCTGGACGAGGTGATCGAGCGGCTGATCCTCTTCGACCGCACGGTCGCCTTCATCCCCGCCAACGCCGAGCGCACCATGGCGCTGGAGCTGCGCCACCCGGCGCTGGTGGAGTACCTGGGCACGGTCTTCGACCGGCTGTGGCGGCTCGCCATCCCGCTGACCGCCCCGCTGCCCGACACCGGCATCGAGGGCATCTCGCACCGGGAGCAGTCCATCGCGGCCCTGCTCGCGGAGGGCCACCAGGACGCGGTGATCGCGGAACGCCTCGGCATCAGCGTGCGGACCTGCCGGGCGCACATCGCCCGCCTGTCGGAGACGCTGGGCGCGGCCAGCCGTACGCAGCTCGGCGTCCGTATCGCCCAGGCCGGCCTGGACGGCTTCCGGCGCCCCGCCGTCACCGTCCCCGGTCGAGGATCCCGGACCGCCCGATGAGATAGCCGAGCTGCGCCCGGCTCCGGCTGCCCAGCAGCGCGGCGAGTTTGGCGATGTGGACGCGGGCGGTGCGGACGTTCATCCCGAGCCGGTCGGCCACGACGGCGTCGGTGTGTCCCTCGACGAGCAGTTCGGCGATGGCGCGCTGGCGGGGCGTGATGCCGTCGACGGAGGGCCGCGGGACGGTCTCCGGGTACATGGGGGTGGCCAGCCGCCACAGCTGGTCGAAGGTGGTGGCGAGGTATCCGACGATCGCCGGGTGCCGCATCTCCAGCGCCGTGGCGCGGTCGGCGCGGGCGGGGACGAACGCGACGGCGCGGTCGACGACGATGAGCCGGTCGGTGACCTCGTCCAGGCCGCGGGCCTCGACGTCGCCGTGCAGCCGCTCGTAGCGGGCGGCGACCCCGGGGGCGTGCCGCAGCGTGTGCTGGTACAGGACGCGGATCCGGCCACCGCGGCTGAGCAGTGCCTGGTCGCGCCGGATCGCCGGCTCGTCGGAGACCGGGGAGGCGCGGACGTACGTGCTGCGGGGCTGGATGGCGAGGAGTTCGGAGGCGTCGGTCATCGCCTCGTCGATGGCCTGGCCGATGCGTTCGCGCGTGGTGTGGAGCGTGAGCGCGGGTGCCGTCCGGGCGTCGTCGGGTCCGCCCGCCAGCAGCGGCGCGAACACCCCGGCCAGCCGCTCCTCCCGGCGCCGCTCGTCGGCGATCCGGTCGGCGGAGGCGCGCAGCAGGCGGTGCAGGCCGACGTGCGGTGCCACGGGCTCCCACGCGTCCGGATCGTCCACCGAGGGGTGCAGCAGGCCCAGGCCGGCCGGGCAGGGCACCGCCCGCGCCTCCAGGGCGCTCACCCGTCCCTCGCGCAGGGCGCGTTCGTACAGGGCGGCACCCGTGGCGCAGAGCTCCTCCGCCCCGTGCTCCGCGTGCGCCGGCGAGGTCACTGCGGTGTTCCCTCCTGGTGGAGGATCCCGGACTCCGCGATGAGGTAGCCGAGCTGGGCCCGGCTGCCGCTGCCGAGGGTGGCGGCGAGTTTGGCGATGTGGGCGCGGCACGTCCGCACGTTCATGCCGAGGCGGCGGGCGATGGCCTCGTCCACGTGGCCCTCCACCAGGAGCTTGGCGATGGAGTGCTGTATCTCTGGTATGCCGTCGGGCGCGGTCTCGTAGGGGGTGCCGGCGGTCAGCGGGACCGCGCGGTTCCACATGAACTCGAAGACCTGGCTCAGATAGCGGACGAGGCCGGTGTGCCGCAGCTCCAGGGCGACCTGGCGGTCGTCGCGCACGGGGATGAAGGCGACCGTCTCGTCGCAGATGATGAGGCGCTCCACCAGCTCGTCGATGGTGCGGTACTCCGCCCTGCCGTTGGCGAACTGCTCGACGTAGGAGAGGCGTTCGGGGTTGAACCGGGCGGTGTGCTGGTAGAGGGTGCGGATACGCACGCCGCGTTCGACGAGCAGCCGGTCGCGCTCGAACCCCTGGAGCAGGCTGCGTTCGGGCCGGTGCCCGCTCGGCTGGACGGTGAGCATCTCCGTCCGGCACTGGGCGGTGGCCAGGTCCAGCGCGCTGTTGATGCGGTCGTTGCCCTCGAGCACCGTGATCGAGTGGGTGGGCGCGATCTCCTGGGCGCTCAGGGACATGAAAGGCTCGAAAGTGTCGGCGAGTTCTATCGACAGGCGCCGGCGTTCGGTGATCTCCCGTTCTATGGGGCTCAACCGCTGGGAGAGCGCGATGGAGGGGAGCACCGGACGCAGCCACTGCGCGTCGTCGGGGTCGGGATGAAGGAGGGCGAAGTCCATCAAGCAGGGCGCGGGCTCCACGTCGGCGCGGGCGATACGTCCCGCGCGGAGGGCATTCGCGTACAGTCGCACCCCCTCCTCGCACAGCTCGGTCACCGCGTGAGGATGTGCCGCCTTGGTCTGTTTCGTTCCCAAATCTCCACCCCACAGGGTCCTGAACATGCAGGAACATGATGCACCGATCGTGTGGCCATGATGTGCCCGAATGAGCCATCGTCGTACTGGACGGGGGACAGAGGGGACCTTCAAGTGAGGACGAAGCCGACTATGAGTAAGAAAATGCTTCGCTCGGTGCTTGTCGCCGCCTTCTCCGTCGGTGTGGCCTTCGGGATAGCGGGCGGCCTCTCCGAGGCGAAGGTGGACGTCAGAGCGGACAGCGTGTGGCCGCCGATCGTCGCGCCGATCGTCGCCGAGGACGCGGTCATGGCCGACAGTGTGTGGGCCGGCCCCGCGCGTACGGATGACAGCGTGTGGGCTTGACATGACTACTCCACCCGACGACCGCTCCTTCCGCCGGGAGATGGCGACCGCCTACCGATCCGGATGGCACTTCATCGACCTGGTCACCGCCATCCCCCACAGTGGTGACTCGTTGATGGTGACCGTCTTCGGTGAGCCGGTCGTCGTCACCCGCGACGAGGACGGGGACGTACGGGCGTACCGGTGCCTGCGGCGGCCCAGGGGGGCACCGAAGCCCGTACGGTGTGCCATCCGGTACGGAATGATCTTTGTGAACCTGGACCAGCGGGACCATCGGCAGGTGGAGTCGGACTCCCCTGTCCCCCGGACCATCTCGGCCACCCCCCGCAGTGCCTGACGCGATTCCCCCGTCGTAAAAGATCGCGCAGGTGCTTCCCCCCGCAGCGGCGTCACCGTGACCTGAACACGGTGACGCCGCTGCAGTTTTCCGGGACATTTCCGGGTATCGACCCGATCGAGCGATGGCCGGAAGCCATCGCTCGGCGGTGCGAACGGCGTCGCTCGCCTCACCCGCGCCCCATCGCGCGCGTGAGCGCGATCTCGATGACCACCCGCGACGGATTCGGCCGCGGCGTCCGTCCGTAGCGCTCCGCGTACCGCCGCTCCGCCTCGGCGACCCGCTCCGGCTCCGTACGGACCACCGCCCGCCCCTCCAGCGTCGCCCACCGCCGGCCGTCCACCTGGCACGCCGCGACGAGGGCGCCCCCGTCCCCGGCCGCCAGCACGTGCCGCACCTTCGCGCTCGACTCGTTCGCGACCACCCGGGCGAGGCGCGCCTCCGGGTCGTACGTCACCGCGACGGGTACCACGTGCGGGGTGCCGTCCGGACGGAGGGTGGTCAGTGTGCACAGGTGCTTCTCGCGCCAGAAGCTGAGATACGACGCGTCCGGATCGCCCGGATCTACCGAGTACGAGGTGGCCATGGACCGGAACTTAGCCCCCGTCGCACTCCCGCCCAACACCTTGAGTGGAATAGACTCAAGTTTGTGTACGCTGACCGAGTCAGCCGCGAAGGCCGCTGAAGGGTCACCGCAAGGAGGAGAACGGACACGTGGACGCCGAGCTGACCAACCGGAGCCGGGAAGCGATCCAGGCCGCGGGCAACCGGGCCGTGACCGAGGGGCACCCCGACCTCACCCCCGCCCACCTGCTGCTCTCCCTGCTCGCCGGGCAGGAGAACGAGAACATCACGGACCTGCTCGCCGCGGTCGACGCCGACCAGGCCGCCGTACGCTCCGGGGCCGAGCGCGTCCTCGCCGGCCTGCCGAGCGTCACCGGGTCCACCGTCGCACCGCCCCAGCCCAACCGTGAACTGCTCGCCGTCATCGCGGACGCCCAGTCCCGCGCCCGCGACCTCGGCGACGAGTACCTCTCCACCGAGCACCTCCTCATCGGCACCGCCGCCAAGGGCGGAGCCGCCGGCGAGGTCCTCACCCGGCAGGGCGCCACCGCGAAGAAGCTCCAGGACGCCTTCCAGAAGGCGCGCGGAACACGCAGGGTGACCACCGCCGACCCCGAGGGCCAGTACAAGGCGCTGGAGAAGTTCGGCACCGACCTCACCGCCTCCGCCCGCGAGGGCAGGCTCGACCCCGTCATCGGACGCGACCAGGAGATCCGGCGCGTGGTGCAGGTCCTGTCCCGCCGCACCAAGAACAACCCGGTGCTGATCGGCGAGCCCGGCGTCGGCAAGACCGCCGTCGTCGAGGGCCTCGCCCAGCGCATCGTCAAGGGCGACGTCCCCGAGTCGCTGAAGAACAAGCGGCTCGTCGCCCTCGACCTCGGCGCCATGGTCGCCGGCGCAAAGTACCGCGGCGAGTTCGAGGAGCGCCTCAAGACCGTCCTCGCCGAGATCAAGGAATCCGACGGCCAGATCATCACCTTCATCGACGAACTCCACACCGTCGTCGGCGCCGGCGCCGGCGGCGACTCCGCGATGGACGCCGGCAACATGCTCAAGCCCATGCTCGCCCGCGGCGAACTCCGCATGGTCGGCGCCACCACCCTCGACGAGTACCGCGAACGCATCGAGAAGGACCCGGCCCTGGAGCGCCGCTTCCAGCAGGTGATGGTCGCCGAACCGACCGTCGAGGACTCCATCGCCATCCTCCGCGGACTCAAGGGCCGCTACGAGGCCCACCACAAGGTCCAGATCGCCGACAGCGCCCTCGTCGCCGCCGCCACCCTCTCCGACCGCTACATCACCTCCCGCTTCCTCCCCGACAAGGCCATCGACCTCGTCGACGAGGCCGCCAGCCGCCTCCGCATGGAGATCGACTCCTCGCCCGTCGAGATCGACGAACTCCAGCGCGCCGTCGACCGGCTGCGGATGGAGGAAATGGCGATCGGCAAGGAGACCGACGCCGCCTCCCGCGAACGCCTGGAGCGCCTGCGCCGCGACCTCGCCGACAAGGAGGAGGAACTGCGCGGCCTCAACGCCCGCTGGGAGAAGGAGAAGCAGTCCCTCAACCGGGTCGGCGAACTGAAGGAGAAGCTCGACGAACTCCGCGGCCAGGCCGAACGCGCCCAGCGCGACGGAGACTTCGACACCGCCTCCAAACTCCTCTACGGCGAGATCCCGGGGGTGGAACGCGACCTGGAGGCCGCCTCCGAGGCCGAGGAGGAGGCCGCCAGGGACACCATGGTCAAGGAGGAGGTCGGCGCCGACGACATCGCCGACGTCGTCGCCTCCTGGACCGGCATCCCCGCCGGCCGCCTGATGGAGGGCGAGACCCAGAAGCTGCTCCGCATGGAGGACGAACTCGGCAAGCGCCTCATCGGCCAGACCGAGGCCGTGCGCGCGGTGAGCGACGCCGTACGACGGTCCCGCGCCGGCATCGCCGACCCCGACCGCCCCACCGGCTCCTTCCTCTTCCTCGGCCCGACGGGCGTCGGCAAGACCGAGCTGGCGAAGGCCCTCGCCGACTTCCTCTTCGACGACGAGCGGGCGATGGTCCGCATCGACATGTCGGAGTACAGCGAGAAGCACTCCGTCGCCCGCCTCGTCGGCGCGCCCCCCGGCTACGTCGGCTACGAGGAGGGCGGCCAGCTCACCGAGGCCGTCCGCCGCCGCCCCTACAGCGTCGTCCTCCTCGACGAGGTCGAGAAGGCCCACCCCGAGGTCTTCGACATCCTGCTCCAGGTCCTCGACGACGGCCGCCTCACCGACGGCCAGGGCCGCACGGTGGACTTCCGCAACACCATCCTCGTCCTGACCTCCAACCTGGGCAGCCAGTACCTGGTCGACCCGGTGACCACCGAGACGGAGAAGAAGGAGCAGGTCCTGGAGGTGGTCCGGGCCTCCTTCAAGCCCGAGTTCCTCAACCGCCTCGACGACCTGGTCGTCTTCTCGGCCCTCACCAAGCCCGAACTGGCACGCATCGCACGACTCCAGCTCGACAGCCTGGCCCGCCGCCTGGCCGAGCGCCGCCTCACCCTGGACGTCACCCCCGACGCCCTGGCCTGGCTCGCCGAGGAGGGCATGGACCCCGCCTACGGCGCCCGCCCCCTGCGCCGCCTGGTCCAGACCGCCATCGGGGACCGCCTCGCCAAGGAGATCCTGGCCGGCGAGATCAAGGACGGCGACACGGTCCGCGTGGACCGCTTCGAGGACGGGCTGCTAGTGGGCCCCGCCACCGGCAAGTCACTCTGAGTGACGATTCCGTTTCCGGGCCCGATGTCCCCTCCCCGGGACGTTGGGCCCGGCCCGTACCGGGTACCCCGGCATTGACCGGATCGAGTCAGCTCACGGCTGACAGGCCCGTCGGGGCTTGCCACCCCCCTCCCCGCATGGGGGAGGATGGCGGGATCCGTACGAAGGGAAATTCACGGTGACCATCGACCCGTCCTCGATTCCGAATTTCGGGGGCCAGCCCGAGCCGCAGCCGCAAGGACCGGCGGGCCCCGTCGTCCCGGATCAGGACCTCGTGAAGCAGCTCCTCGATCAGATGGAGCTCAAGTACGTCGTCGACGACGAGGGTGACCTCGCGGCGCCGTGGGAGCAGTTCCGCACCTACTTCATGTTCCGTGGCGAGGGCGACCAGCAGATCTTCTCCGTCCGGACGTTCTACGACCGGCCGCACCAGATCGACGAGAAGCCCCAGCTCCTCGAGTCCGTCGACGACTGGAACCGGCGCACGCTGTGGCCCAAGGTCTACACCCACACCCACGACGACGGCACGGTCCGTCTCATCGGTGAGGCCCAGATGCTGATCGGCATGGGCGTCAGCCTGGAGCACTTCGTCTCCTCGACGGTCAGCTGGGTGCGGGCCGCGATCGAGTTCGACAAGTGGCTCGTCGAGCAGCTCGGCCTGGAGCAGGAGATCAACGAGACGGACGACAAGCCCGAGGACGACGAGTAGTCCGTCCTCAGGCATGGCGTGACGAGAGCCCGGTCCGGACAGCCACTGTCCGGACCGGGCTCTCGCGTGCTCACCTCCCCGCGGGGCGGGCCCTCAGCCTGTGTGCGAGCAGGCCGATCAGTACGGCGTTGACCAGTCCCGACAGGACCACCCCGGCGGAGAAGACCAGTGAGCTCAGCCAGGCGGGCGAGGAGTACTCCACGGGCGCCGTCACCAGCAGGGCGAGGAAGCTGAGCGGTGCCGCGGCCATGACGGGCCACATCCCCGCGAACCCCGGGTCCTGCGACACGAACACGGCGTACAGGAAGAATCCCAGCGCCACCGCGACCACGGTGAGATAGCCGCGCGCGAGCCAGTTGTCCACGGCGGGCGCGAGCAGGGCCCGTGGGGCACGCGGGGCCCGTGGGGCACGCGGGGTCCGTGGGCGAGGACGTGCGGAGGGGGCCCGGTCCGACTTCCTGGCGAGGGCGCCGAGCGCGGCGGCGTTCACGAGGGCGCACAGGAGGGTCCACGCGAACCAGAGGCCGGTGGCCAGCGCCTCGACCGGCGGGCTTCCCTCGGTACCGGGCCCGAAGGGGAAGAGCACGGGCAGGAAGGAGAGGGGCGCCGTGAGCAGCATGGGGATCATGGCGTAAGGGCTCTCCGGGAAGAGGAACATGACCAGGACGCCGAGGGCGAACACGGTCAGATAGCCCCGGGCGAGCCAACCGTCCGTGGCGAGCACGGGAAGTCGCCGCAGACGTGAGCTGGGGGAAGTCGGCATCGAAGGCCCTTCAAGCCGGTACGGGTCGGTCATCACCACAGTGACCTGGATGGCTCGTTCCGGCATGAGTACGGCTACTCACCGGCGGGGCGACGGCACCTAGTCCACCGAAGGCGCCTCGCCCCTACGCGACTTCGGCGTGGACGGGCCGGCTCTCACAGGTGAGCCGGCCCCTCCGTGGACACCTCCGCCCACATCGTCTTGCCCAGGGGGCGGCGAGGCGCCGACCCCCAGCGCACCGCCAGGGCCTCCACCAGGAGCAGCCCTCGACCGGACTCGCCTTCGGGACACGACGAGGGCGCGGACGCGGGCGGCAGCCTCGTGGCGGCGGCGTCCGCCACCTCGACCCGCACCAGGCCCGCCGCCGGGTCGAGGGCGAGCCGCAGGCCGAAGTCGTGTCCGGGCACCCGGCCGTGCAGCACGGCGTTCGCGGCGAGCTCACCGACGACGAGGGCGATCGCGCACGACACGTCCGACGCGGGCGGGTGCCCCCACGCCTCCATGCGGCGAACGGCGAAACGCCGGGCGAGCCGCGCACCGCGTGGTGAGGAGGTGAACTGCGCGGCAGCCGAGGTGGTCGTTCCTGTGAGCACGGCTTGGTCCGTCCTTCTCTGTCGAGCCCGGGTCGTCTCGTGGCGTATACGAGTCATCACATTCCGTACCCAAGCTTCGTCCGATCGCCCTACGCTCAACAGAGGGCGCAGTATTACCTTTCAGGCCATAAGGAACGGAAGTGACGCTTTGGCCAACGCAATTGACCCCAGTGCGTCGATGGCGGCGCTGTTCGGTACACGGGTGCGCAAGCTCCGTACGGCGGCCGGACTCACCCAGGCCGAACTCGGCGCCAGGACACACGTGGTGGGCACGCGGATCACGCAGATCGAGCGGGCGTCCGGTGCGAAGCCGACGCTGGAACTGGCGCGTGCGCTGGACGCGGCCCTGGGTGCGGACGATCTGCTCGTCGAGCTGTGGCCGTACGTGTACCGGGAGGCGTTTCCGGACTGGTCGCGGAAGTTCATGGAGTACTCGGAGCGGGCGGTGGACGTCCGCGAGTACGCGGCTCATGTGGTCCCTGGCTTGTTGCAGACCGAGGCATACGCACGAGCTGTGCTGAAAGTCGGTCGAACGCTCGCCAGCGAAGAGCAATTGGAAGAGCGGGTCAGTGCTCGTATGGGGCGGCAGAAGCGCCTCGGTACGCCTGATCGCCCCGAGTTGTGGGTGGTCCTCGACGAGGCGGTTATCAGGCGTCCGGTCGGTGGCTGGCCGGTGATGTGCGAGCAGTTGGAGTGGCTGCTCGGAACTGCGAAGGAGTTCCACACCACCGTGCAGGTACTGCCGTTCGACCAGGGCGAGCACGAGGTCATGGGCGGCTCACTCACGGTCCTCACCTTGTCGGACGGCTCGGAGGTCGCCTACGCGGAAGGCGCGCACTACGGCCAACTCATCGAGGATCCGGACGAGGTGAGGCGGTTCTCCCTGACCTACGATCGGCTGCGGGCGGCAGCTCTGCCCCCGCTCATGTCGCTCGACATGATCCGATCCGTGAGGGAGGACAACCACCATGGAGCGAAGGTCCCGTCCCGATCTGAACGGCGCCGCCTGGCGCAAGAGCAGCTACAGCAACCAGGAGGGCGGCAACTGCGTGGAGGTGGCCGACGGGTTCCCGGCCGTCGTCCCCGTCCGTGACAGCAAGGCCCCGCACGGTCCGGTGCTGTGCTTCGAAGGCGCTTCCTGGGCCGCGTTCATAGGCGAGTTGAAGGCAGAACACCACCGCCTCTGAGCCGGCCGGGCCCCGGTCGCCGTCCGCCTTCCGGGCCGACCGGGCCCTTGTCCACGAGGGTCCGGTCGGCCGCTGACCTCCCCAAAGAACCGGGAGAAAGAACTACCCGCCCACCCACCCTCCCCGCCGAAAAGCCCGCGTCACCCGTCCGAGTGACCGGCTTGCAGGTGCGGAATGCGGGCGGTTACGTTCGCCGCAGCAACCGCGAACAAATGCGGCCCCCGCCCAGGATTGCCGTCCTGGAACGAGGGCCTGACCGACCAGGAAGTCGACCCTTCCCAATGGCTGACTCGCAGTCTAACGCGCGCCTGCGCGCCGATGCCGGAGCATCGACCTCCGGCGTGATTCACGTACGCACCCGCCTCACCGCCGACTTCACCGTGATCTCCAACGCCCTCGCCCAGCGGCGCGGCAGCGCGGTCACCATCGGCGTCGCGGTCTACATCGCCTCCCTCCCCGACGGCACTCCCGTCAGCATCGCCGCCCTGTGCGAGCACTTCACCGAGGGCGAGATCCTCATCTCGCGGGCCCTGCGCGAGCTGGAAGCCGCCGGGTACCTGGAACGCCGCCGCGAGCGCCTGTCCACCGGGCAGATCCGCACCCGGACCTACTTCTACGACGTACCGGACGGGCCGCCCGGACCACCTGCCCCGCGAGGACCCCGGAAGCGGACCGCCACCGCACCGGCCACGGCCGTGCCGGAGACGCCACAGCCCGTCGACACGGAGCCGGTGCCGTCCCTCGCCGATGCCGACCCCCAGGCCCTCGCCGTACTCACCGCACTGTGTCGGGTCGACCCCCGCCTCGTCCTGTCCGTACAGGAGGCCGCACGGCTGGCGCCGGCCGTCTCCCGGTGGCTCGCGGCGGGTCTGGGAACGGTACGGATCGTCAAGCTGCTGACCGAAGGCCTCCCCGATCACTTCCTGACCCGCCCGGCGGGCATCCTCGCCTACCGCCTGCGCGAAACACCCCTGCCCGTCCCGCCCCTCCCGTCGGCACTCCGTGACGAGCGCCCCGCCGTCCTCCCCTTCCAGACCTGCGACGGCTGCGACAAGGCGTTCCGCGCACCGGAACCCGGACACTGCCGGGACTGCCGAGAGCGTGGGAAGGGCCTGCCTACCGCCGCCTGAGTCGACGATGCGGGACGCTTGACCAGCTCGGACACGAGGACAACACTGGATGTACTACATTTGTCATACGCGAGGGGAGGCAGGAATGACCTCGAAGACCGAGCGGAAGACCCACGCCGCGGACACCACGACCAGGAAGCGGACCTCGCAGACGCGCCGGAAGCAGGGTGACAGCGGCGCGACCAGCGTGGCTCAGGTACGGCTGCGCCCGGATGAGATGGCGGATCTGCAGCAGGTGATGCGGACCCTCCAACTGCACTCGCTCTCCGACGCCCTGCGCGAAGGGCTTCGCCTGCTCTCCCGCGAAGCGACCGAGGTCGCAGCCTCTCAAGAGATCCGCGATTTCTACCGTGGTGCCCAGGCTCCGACTCCTGAGGGCGTTGTACCCGCGACAGCGGACGAACTGGCGGCAGCGGACGAGACCGAGTGGTGAACACCGGCTTCGCACTGCGGGGTGAAGTGTGGGGGTGTGCCCTCCCTGGCCCCATCGGACCGCACCCCGTGGTCGTCCTCACGGTGAACCGGATCGCCGAACCGCTGCCGGCGCTGACCGTCGCCGTGATCACCGGAACATCCGGCCCGGCATCCACCCACGTCCCGGTCGGTCCCGACTGCGGAGTGACCAAGTACGACGAGTCGTACGTGAACTGCACCGATCTGCACACCGTGGACAAGCCGAGGCTACGCCGACGTCTCGGCTTGCTGGCGCCGAGCGAGATGCGGCGTGTGGAGGAGTGCGTTCGCGTGATCCTTGGGCTGGCGTAGTCACCGGAGACGGTTCTCGTTCAGCGGGCTCCGGCGGCCTTGAGACGGCGGGCGGCCTCCTCCAACACGGACTGCTTCTTGCAGAACGCGAAGCGGACGAAGGGGGCGCCCATCTCGTGGTGGTCGTAGAAGACCGACGTGGGGATGGCGACGACGCCCGCGCGTTCCGGGAGGGCGCGGCAGAAGGTGATGCCGTCGGTTTCGCCCAGGGGGCGGATGTCGGCGGTGATGAAGTAGGTGCCGGAGGGGCGGTGGACCGTGAGGCCCGCTTCCTCCAGGCCGGCCGCCAGGACGTCGCGCTTGGACCGCAGGTCGTCCCGGAGTCCGGTGAAGTACGACTCGGGGAGGGCGAGGGCTTCGGCGATCGCGTACTGGAAGGGGCCGGCGGAGACGTAGGTGAGGAACTGCTTGGCCGAGCGGACGGCCGTGACCAGTTCCGGGGGTGCCGTGATCCAGCCGACCTTCCAGCCGGTGAACGAGAACGTCTTGCCGCTGCTGGAGATGGTCACCGTGCGGTCGCGCATGCCCGGGAAGGTGGCCAGGGGGATGTGTTCGGCGTCGTCGAAGACCAGGTGTTCGTAGACCTCGTCCGTGACGACGAGCAGGTCGCGTTCCACCGCCAGCTCGGCGATCGCCGTCAGCTCCTCGCGGGTGAGGACCGTGCCGGTCGGGTTGTGCGGGGTGTTGATCAGGAGCAGGCGGGTGCGGTCGGTGACGGCGTCGCGCAGTTCGTCCAGGTCGAGGCGGAAGCGGCCCTCGTGGGGGCGGAGGGTGACGGGGACGCGCCGGCCGCCGGCCATGGCGACGCAGGCCGCGTAGGAGTCGTAGTACGGCTCCAGGGCGATCACCTCGTCGCCGGGCTCCAGCAGCGCGAGCAGGGCGGCCGCGATGGCCTCCGTGGCGCCGGCGGTGACCAGGACCTCGGTGTCGGGGTCGTACGAGAGGCCGTAACGGCGTCGCTGGTGCGCGGCGACGGCGGTGCGCAGTTCGGGGATGCCGGGGCCCGGCGGGTACTGGTTGCCGCGGCCGTCCCGCAGGGCCCGTACGGCGGCCTCCCTGACCTCCTCGGGGCCGTCGGTGTCGGGGAAGCCCTGGCCCAGGTTGATGGATCCGGTCCGCAGGGCCAGGGCGGACATCTCGGCGAAGATCGTCGTTCCGAACTCGGCGAGCCGGCGGTTCAGGAGAGGGCGCGCGCTGGAGGTCATGGCGGTCATCCTGCGCCGAAGCCCCGGGGTTCCTCAACCCGCCTTCGCGGGTGGGTGTCCGCCGGGAGGGCGGGTCAGGGGGCGAGGCACGACACCCCGGGCAGCTCGGCCGGGGCGAGGAGGGCCGCCGGGTCGCTGAGGACCGTCGGGTCGACGAGCGCGGTGGCGGCGGCGGGAGCTTCGGTCAGGCAGGCGACCACCGCGGCGGGGTCGGCCACCGCGGTGGCGGGAGCCGTCGCGGCCATCGCGCCGGCGGTGGCGAGCAGGACCGGGACGACCAGGCGCAGGGCAACGCGCATGAGGGATTCTCCGTTCTCTTCGGCACGCGGGCATCTCGGGACACCCGCACGGATGGATAACCCGTCGTGCCGGGCGGGGCCACATGTCCCACCCCAACGGCGGAGGCCACGGACCGGCCCGGTGTGATCCGAACGGTCCCCGGACTTCCCTTTCACGCAGGTCAGAAGTGGTTTCTCCGACAGGACCCTCAGAAGTTCCTCAACTCTGCTTTGGGCCGCACGGGTGGAGGGCATCTCCCGGTCACACGCGTGAGCGAGGCGCCCACGGGGGGCCGCTTCGGGGGATCACGGGGGAACGAAAGGAGGGTGACGCCATGGTCATCGGCATCATCCTGGTGGTGCTTCTCGGGCTGCTGATCGCGGTCGTGAGCGCGGCGCGCAGGCCCGCGCGGCGGGTGGGCGCCGTCCGTCGCGGCAGGGGCCGCGACAGCTGGTGGACGGGCGACGGCGGAGGCAGCGGCGGGGGATCGTCCTGCGGTGGTGGCTCGTCCTGCGGAGGCGGGTCGTCCTGCGGGGGCGGCGGATGCGGTGGAGGAGGCGGCTGACACGGGGCAGCCCGCCTCCGCATCGGGGGATGACGTATCCGCGACAGCGGGGTCCGCACCTGGGGCGGGCCCCGCTGTGCCGTTCCCGGGGCGCGGTTCACCGGCGTACGCCGTCACCTCGGGGCGCACGCCGAGGTTGAACAGTTGAGCTGGGGAGCCCCCCAGGGGATGGAAAGGCCACGAAGTTGGGTAAAAACGCTGTGGTGGCACCACAGTTCATGATTGCCTATAAATCACCGACGCAGCCCTCGGGCTCCCCGCGGATCCTTCTTCCGGCCGGGCGACCGGGCTGACGGGCCGAGTCCCCCGGCGCGACCGGGGTGCGCGACCTCCTGTCTTCCTCTCCTTGTGTGCCAGCGGAGCCGATCCATGCTCACGACCCTGAACACCTCCTATTCCGACACGCGCGCGGCCGACCTCGCCTGGGCCCTGGGAAGCGAGCCGCTTCCCGCGCTGGCCACCCTCGATCTCGAACTGGCCGGAAGAAAGGTTCAGTTGAGACTGCTCGGCGCGTCCCACCAGGTGCTGCTCGAGGAGGAGTGGGGCCTCTGCTCGGAAACGGTGGCGTGTATTCCGGGCAGTAGTACGCCGCTTCCGCTGGGCGTGGCCAAGCGGGTGGACGACTGGGAGTACGAGTTCGCCGCCCGGGTGGAGATGCTCTCCCCGGGATCCTTCGCGGGCCGCGCCCAGGAGTTGCTGGCCCTGGTCTCCGACCATCCGCAGGGCCTCGCCGGGGTCTTCCCCGGCAGTCCGCACGCGTTCACGGCGATGCTCGCCCAGAGCCATGAGGGCCAGGTGCACTGGCGGACCTGGCACGCCTACCCGCAGGACGGGCAGCTCGTGGCGACGCGGACGAGGGTGGGGATGCGGGTGAGGTCGGCGGTGTGAGACCGGACGGGAGCCCAGGGCCGGGACCGTGGAAGCCGTCGCCCGTACCAATATCGGGCAGGCGTAAACAAAGACCACACGTGTGGGTGACGTTGTGCGGTGGAGGCGTAACGTAACGTCGCTGGAGTGATCGAACCGCAGGCCCCCGCACCGCCCGGCTCCGCGCAGTCCTGGGACGGGCCGGGCGGCCCCGGCGGTGACGCGGGGAGCGCGCTGCGGCTGCCGGTGCGGCAGGGCACGGGGAGGTTCCTGGTCCTCGCGGGCGTGTTCGTCTGTGCGGCCTGCGGACTCGTGTACGAGCTGGAACTGGTCGCGCTGGCCACGTACTTGATGGGTGACTCGGTCGCCCAGACGTCCGTCGTGCTGTCCGTGATGGTCTTCGCGATGGGCATCGGCTCCCTCGCCGCGAAACGGCTGCGGCGGCACGCGGCGGCCGGGTTCGGCGCCGTCGAGGCGGCCCTCGCCCTCGTCGGCGGGTGCAGTGCGATGGCGCTGTACGCCGTGTTCGCCTGGACGGGTGACTGGGGCGGCGTGTGGGCGAGCGGCCCGCGCGCGCTGCTGGTCGCCTTCTCCCTCGCCACCGGGCTGCTGATCGGGGCCGAGGTGCCGCTGCTGATGGAGCTGATCCAGCGGATCCGCCGGCAGGACGCGGGCGGCGCGGTCGCCGACCTGTCCGCCGCGGACTACGTCGGCGCGCTCGTCGGCGGGCTCGCCTTCCCCTTCCTCCTCCTGCCGCTGCTCGGCCAGTTGACCGGCGCGCTGATCACGGGGGCCGTCAACGCGGTCGTGGGCGGGGCGCTGGTGCTCGGGCTGTTCCGGCAGGACCTCACCCGGCGCGCCCGCCGGCTGCTGGTCACCGCCAACGTGTGCGTGCTCGCGGTCCTCGCCTCGGCCGCCGTCCTCGTCGACGACTTCGAACGGGCCGCCCGGCACGCCATGTACGGCTCCGACGTACGGGTGGCCCTGCGGACGGACGTCCAGGAGGTGCTGCTCACCGGCGGGCGGGACGGGCGGCCCCTGAACCTGTTCCTCGACGGGCGGCTGCGGGTCAGCGGCCGGGACGAACTCCGGTACCACGAGGCGCTGGTGCACCCCGCCATGCACGGGCCGCACGCGCGCGTGCTCGTCCTCGGCGGCGGTGACGGGCTGGCCGTCCGCGAGGTGCTGCGCCACACCGGTGCGCGCCGGGTCGACGTCGTCGAGATCGACGCGGGCGTGGTGCGGCTGGCCCGCCGCGACCCGGCGCTGTCCGCGCTGAACGCGCACGCCCTCGACGATCCACGCGTACGGGTGACCACCGCGGACGCCTTCGACTGGCTGCGCGGGGCGCCCCGGGCGGCGTACGACGTCGTCGTCTCGGATCTGCCGCATCCCGGGATCACCGCGAGTACGAAGCTGTACTCGCAGGAGTTCTACGGGCTGGCCCGGCGGGTGCTGGCGCCCGGCGGGCGGCTCGTGGTGCACGGGGGTGCGGTGGCGACCCGGCCCCGCGACTTCTGGACGGTGGACTCGACGCTCCGCGCGGCGGGACTCCGTACCGCCGCGTACCGGGTGAGCGGCCGGCGGGCCGGTTTCGCCGCCGGGCCCGACCGGGGGGCCACGGCCACCGCCCACGTCCACCGCGACTGGGGGTTCGTACTGGCCGCCCGGAACGTTCCGGAACCACGTCTCGACCCCGCCGGGCCGCGTCCGCGCACGCTCACCGACGCCTCCCTCGCGGCGGACGTCCGGGCGGCGGAGCGCACCCGGGTCACCGGTCTGCCGCCGTCCACGCTGGTGCACCCCCGGTACACCGGCTGAACCCCTTTACTACGTTCCGTGCCGACGCGCCGCGACTTCCCGTCGACGGGGGTGCGGTCCGCCGCCGCGTGGGTAGGCTCCGCAGTCATGGAGCACGAGGTGTTCGTTCCGGCCGAGGCGGAGCGGCTCAGGGAGGTGCTGGACGACCCCGCGCGGGTCGCCCGGGCGGTGCCCGGGCTCCAGCACGACGCCGGGGCGGATCCCGTCGCCGGACGGCTGAAGATCCGCGTGGGCGGCCACTCCGTCACCTATCGGGGGGCCGTGCGGGTGTCCGCGCGGGACGACGGCTCCTATGCCGTCGAGGGTGATGCGGCGGAGGCCCGCGGCAGCGGCTCGGTGAAGCTCGCGCTGCGGTTGCGGCTGCGGTCCGTGGAGGGCGGTACCGCTCTCACGATCGAGGGGACGGCGACGGCCGACGGCCGGGTCAAGGACTTTCCGGCGGACGCGGTGGCCTCCGCGGTGGCCCGCCTGCTGAACCGCTTCGCGGAGAATCTGGGGGTCGACGCGGCGGAGCGGGGATCGGGTGAGCCGGAGTCGCCCGAGCTGTTGTCGACGGGGGACTTCGAACCGCAGGCGACGACCGACTTCGACACCACGCCGGACGCGGACGACGCGCCGCCGCCGCCGTCGCCGTCGTCGTCCGTCTTCGACGTGGAGGTTCCGCCGTCCTCCCTCGACGAGGGGGACGACGACTCCGTCGCCGAGGCGGCGCATGCCCGGCGGACGATGATCGGCCGCAGTGCGGAGGAGGTGGACCACGCCCCGCCGCGCGGGCGCTACGCGCCCGTTCCCGCACCGCAGACCGTCGCCTCCGGCACGCCCCTGCGGTGGGCCGCGCCGGCGGCGGCGCTGGCGGTGGCCTCGGCGGTCGTCGCGATCAGAGCGCTCCGTCGACGTCGCTGAGGTGGTGGGGGTTACGCAGCCCGGCGTTTGCGGGGTGCCGTCGCGCCCACCCGTGCCGCCCTGCGGCACGACTGCCCGCGGGAACGCCGTAGCTGCGGCAGTCGCATGCCCGCGGGAGCGTCGTAGTCGCGGGCAGGCGTGTGTCCGCGGGAACGCCGTAGCTGCGGGCAGTCGTGTGTCCGCGGGAACGCCGTAGCTGCGGGCAGTCGTGCCGCTGGGGCGGCACGGGTGGGCGCAGCGGCGCCCGGCGAGCGCCGGTGAGCGAGATCGGGCCCCGCCCAGTGGCGCGACCGCCCGCGGTCGACGGCGCGCTCTTGATCGTCCCAGTAGGGTCGTCGCGTGAGTAACGGAGACATCACGCTGACCGCGGGTGACGCGGAGGTGACCGTGCTGCCGGGGAACGGCGGGCGGGTCGGAGGACTGCGGGTCGGAGGCGTCGAGCTGTTGCGGCAGGGGGAGCGGTTCGGGTGCTTCCCGATGGTGCCCTGGTGCGGACGGATCCGGGACGGGCGGTTCCGGGACGGCGCGGCCGTGCACCAGATGCCGCTCAACGCCCCGCCGAACGCCATCCACGGCACCGCCCGCGACGCCGCCTGGCACACCGCCCGTACGAGCACCGACGAGGCCGTGATGACGTACGACCTCGTCGAGCCGTGGCCGTACTCCGGGCGCGTCACCCAGCAGATCGCGCTGACCGGGGACTCCCTGACGCTGACGATGAGCGTGGAGACGTACGAGTCGTCCTTCCCGGCGCAGATCGGCTGGCACCCGTGGTTCAACCGCAGCCTCGGCGGCGGCGAGGACGTGGAGATCGACTTCGCGCCCGCCTGGCAGGAGGAGCGCGGGGACGACCATCTGCCGACCGGGCGGCGCGTCGACCCGAGGCCCGGGCCGTGGGACGACTGCTTCGGGATGCCCGGCGGCGTCGACGTCACCCTCACCTGGCCGGGGCGGCTGGAGCTGAAGGTGACCAGCCGCGAGGAGTGGGTCGTGGTCTACGACGAGCAGCGCGAGGCCGTGTGCGTGGAGCCGCAGACCGGGCCGCCGAACGGGCTGAACACCCACCCGCGCCTGGTCACCCCGCTGGAGCCGCTGGAGGCCTCGACGACCTGGACCTGGACCCGCCTCTAAGCTGGCTGTCATGAGCGAAGTACGCGGCGCGCTGCTGCAGCAGATCAAGGACAAGGCCGTGGTGCACGGCAAGGTGACCCTCTCCTCCGGTCTGGAGGCCGACTACTACGTCGACCTGCGCCGCATCACCCTCGACGGCGAGGCCGCCCCGCTGGTCGGGCAGGTGCTGCTGGACCTGACCGCGGAGCTGGAGTTCGACGCGGTGGGCGGGCTGACCATGGGCGCCGACCCGGTGGCGGCGAGCATGCTGCACGCCGCCGCCGCACGCGGCCGGAGGCTGGACGCCTTCGTCGTCCGCAAGGCCGCCAAGGCGCACGGGCTGCAGCGGCGCGTCGAGGGCCCGGACATCAAGGGCCGCCGCGTCCTCGTCGTCGAGGACACCTCCACCACCGGTGGCTCCCCGCTCACCGCCGTCGAGGCCGTGCGCGAGGCCGGCGCGGAGGTCGTGGCCGTCGCGACGATCGTCGACCGGGCGACCGGCGCCGCCGAGAAGATCCAGGAGGGCGCCGGGGTGCCGTACCTGTTCGCCTACGACAAGGACGAGCTCGGCCTCGACTGAGGCCGCGCCGGCCCGCCGGGTCCGGCATCCCGCCGCATAACGACTTGACCTGCGCCGTCGACCGGCCGGACAAGTCTGGGAAGATGGCCCCGACAATGACGTCGCATCCAAGGTTCCAGGTCAGGGCCGACCGTACGCAGTACGCCACACCGCACGCATAAGGAGCGGACAGATGCCCATCGCAACTCCCGAGGTCTACAACGAGATGCTCGACCGGGCGAAGGCGGAGAAGTTCGCCTACCCGGCCATCAACGTCACCTCGTCCCAGACCCTGCACGCGGCACTGCGCGGCTTCGCCGAGGCGGAGAGCGACGGCATCGTCCAGATCTCGACGGGCGGCGCCGAGTTCCTGGGCGGCCAGCACAAGAAGGAGATGGTGACCGGCGCGGTCGCGCTCGCCGAGTTCGCGCACATCGTCGCCGAGAAGTACGACGTCAACATCGCCCTGCACACCGACCACTGCCCGAAGGACAAGCTCGACGGGTACGTCCGCCCGCTGCTCGCGCTGTCCGAGGAGCGCGTCAAGGCCGGCCGCAACCCGCTGTTCCAGTCCCACATGTGGGACGGCTCCGCGGAGACCCTCGCCGACAACCTCTCCATCGCCCAGGAACTCCTCGAGCGCGCCCGCGCCGCGAAGATCGTCCTGGAGGTCGAGATCACCCCGACCGGCGGCGAGGAGGACGGCGTCACGCACGAGATCAACGACTCCCTCTACACCACGGTCGACGACGCGGTCCGCACCGCCGAGGCCCTCGGCCTCGGCGACAAGGGCCGCTACCTGCTCGCCGCGTCCTTCGGCAACGTGCACGGCGTGTACAAGCCGGGCAACGTCGTCCTCCGTCCCGAGCTGCTGAAGGAGCTCAACGAGGGCGTCGCCGCCAAGTACGGCAAGCCGGCCGGCTCCCAGCCGTTCGACTTCGTCTTCCACGGCGGCTCGGGCTCCACCGAGGAGGAGATCCTCACCGCGCTGGAGAACGGCGTCGTGAAGATGAACATCGACACCGACACCCAGTACGCGTTCACGCGTCCGGTCGCCGACCACATGTTCCGCAACTACGACGGCGTCCTGAAGGTCGACGGCGAGGTCGGCGACAAGAAGACCTACGACCCGCGCACCTGGGGCAAGCTGGCCGAGGCGTCCATGTCGGCCCGCGTCGTGGAGGCCTGCCGGAACCTGCGCTCCACGGGCACCCGCCTCAAGTGACACCTCTTGGAGTGTGAGCCCGGTACCGCACGCGGTGCCGGGCTCTTCCGTATGCTCGCCGCATGCCCGACGTCCGGCTGTCCTCCCCGCAGGGCAAGTGGATCCTGCTCACCACGGTCCTCGGCTCCAGCATGGCCCTGCTGGACTCGACCGTGGTCAACGTCGCCCTCCCGCGCATCGGCCGCGACCTCGACGCCGACCTCGCCGCACTCCAGTGGACCGTCAACGCCTACATGGTCACGCTGGCCGGGCTGATCCTGCTCGGCGGGGCGCTGGGCGACCGCTTCGGACGGCGGAAGGTGTTCGTCGTCGGCGTGCTGTGGTTCGCGGCGGCCTCCCTGCTGTGCGGCATCGCCCCGAACGCCGGCGTCCTCATCGCCGCCCGCGCCCTCCAGGGCGTCGGCGGGGCGCTGCTCACCCCCGGCTCCCTCGCCCTCATCCAGGCATCCTTCCACCCCGACGACCGGGGCCGCGCGGTCGGCCTGTGGTCCGGCTTCGGCGGCATCGGCGCGGCCGTCGGCCCGTTCGTCGGCGGCTGGCTGGTCGACGGGCCCGGCTGGCGCTGGGTGTTCCTGCTCAACGTGCCGCTCGCCCTGCTCTGCGCCCCCATCGCCGTGCGCCACGTGCCGGAGTCGGCGGGCGGGAAGGCCGAGGGCCGCTTCGACGTCCTCGGCGCCGCGCTCGGCGCGATCGCCCTCGCCCTGGTGACGTACGCGCTGATCGAGGCCGACGAGGGGTCCCTCGTGGTCGCCGTCTCCGCCGTCGCCGGACTGGCCGCCGCGGTCGCCTTCGTCCTCGTCGAGAAGCGCCGCCCGCACCCGATGATGCCGCTCGACATCTTCGCCTCCCGCCAGTTCTCGGCGGTCAACGTGGTCACGCTGTGCGTGTACGCGGCGTTCGGCGGGTTCTTCTTCCTCGCCGCGCTCCAGCTCCAGGTCGTCGTCGGCTGGTCCGCCCTCGCCGCCGGTACGGCGCTGCTGCCCACGACCGCCCTGATGCTGCTGCTCTCCGCCCGCTCGGGCGAGCTGGGCGACCGGATCGGCCCGCGCGTCCCGCTCACCGTCGGACCGCTGCTGTGCGCCGCCGGGATGCTGCTGATGCTGCGCGTCGGGCCCGGTGCCTCGTACGCCGCCGAGGTGCTGCCCGCGCTGCTGGTGCTCGGCCTCGGCATGGTCACCCTGGTCGCGCCGCTCACCGCGACGGTCCTCGCCTCCGTGGACACCACGCGGGCGGGCCTGGCCAGCGGCATCAACAACGCCGCCGCCCGCGCGGCCGGTCTGGTCGCGGTGGCCGCGCTGCCGCTGCTCGCCGGGATGGGCCCGGAGGCGTACCGGCTCCCCGACGCCTTCGACGACGCGTTCCGGCGGGCGATGGTGCTGTGCGCGGCCGTCCTGGTGGTGGGATCCGCCATCGCGTGGGCGACCGTACGCCGCCCGGCACCCGACTGCAAGCACCCCGAGTGCCACACCCACGGCAGCGTGGCGGTGCCCCCGCTGGAGGCGGGGGAGGAGGACGGCAGCCGGCCCCGCTGATGTACGAGACTGGACCCATGTCGATTCACGAGAACCTCCTCGGGGGCCCGCCCCCGACCCACCTCCCCGACGACCCGGGCCCGCGCGAACTGCTCGCCTCCGGCGCCACGCCCGCCGACGTCGCCGCCCGTTACCCCACCTCGTCGCTGGCCTGGGCCCGGCTGGCCGACGAGGCCTTCGAGCGGGGCAGCGTCGTGGAGTCGTACGCGTACGCCCGTACGGGCTACCACCGCGGACTGGACGCGCTGCGCCGCAACGGCTGGAAGGGCCACGGCCCGGTGCCGTGGGAGCACGAGCCCAACCGCGGCTTCCTGCGCGCCCTGCACGCCCTCGCCCGCGCCGCGCAGTCGATCGGTGAGCAGGAGGAGCACGAGCGCTGCTCCCAGTTCCTGAAGGACTCCTCGCCGACGGCGGCCCAGGTCCTGGGCTGACCGGCTGACCTGTGATGTCTCCGGGGCCCGTCCGTGAGCGGGCGGGCCTTGCGGTCGTGGGGGACGATTGCGCAGGATGCACCGTGGGGACCGGGGCCCCCGTGCCGGTAACGGCAGGGGCGGACCGCTACCCGGAGTACATGTACAGGAGACAGCGATGTCCCACGAGGCTCACGAGCAGCCCGAGACCCCGCATCTCGACTTCGAGGGGACGACCCCCTACGAGGACTACGTCAAGGCCGATGTCCTCACCCACTTGCAGCACACCCTCTCCGACGATCCCGGAGAGATGGTCTTCCTGGTCACCACCCAGGTCATGGAGCTGTGGTTCACCGTCATCGTCCACGAGTGGGAGACCGCGGCGAAGGCGCTGCGCCAGGACGACGTCCCGGTCGCGGTCGACGCGCTGAAGCGGTCCGTACGGGAGCTGGAGGCGCTGAACGCCTCCTGGAAGCCGCTGAGCGGACTCACCCCGGCGCAGTTCAACTCCTACCGCGGCGCCCTCGGCGAGGGCTCCGGCTTCCAGTCGGCGATGTACCGGCGCATGGAGTTCCTGCTCGGCGACAAGTCGGCGTCCATGCTGGTCCCGCACCGGGGAGCGCCGCGCGTGCACGCCGAGCTGGAGAAGGCGCTGCACGAGCCGAGCCTGTACGACGAGGTGCTGCGGCTGCTCGCCCGGCGCGGGCACGCCATCCCTCAGGACGTGCTGCGGCGCGACGTGTCACGGAAGCACGAGCCGTCGGCGGAGGTGGAGGCGGTCTGGACGGCCGTCTACGCGGGCGACGAGCGGGACGAGGTCGCCCGTCTCGGTGAGGCGCTGACCGATGTCGCCGAACTGGTGTGGCGATGGCGCAACGACCACCTGGTCGCCACCCGCCGCGCGATGGGCGCCAAGGCCGGTACGGGAGGCTCCGCCGGGGTGGCCTGGCTGGAGAAGCGGGCGCAGAAGAGCGTGTTCCCCGAGCTGTGGACGGCAAGGTCCTATGTCTGAGCTTTCGACGAAGACGGAGAAGCTGGACGCCTCCGACGAACTGGCCGCCAAGCGGGCCGAGTTCGTCCTCGACGACGTGGTCTACCTCGACGGCAACTCGCTGGGCGCGCTGCCCGTCGCCGTACCCGGCCGGGTCGAGGACGTGGTGCGCCGGCAGTGGGGCGAGCTGCGGATCCGGTCCTGGACCGAGGGCGGCTGGTGGACGGCGCCGGAACGGATCGGTGACCGGATCGCTCCGCTGGTCGGCGCCGCGGCCGGGCAGATCGTGGTCGGCGACTCGACCAGCGTCAACGTGTTCAAGGCGCTGGTGGGCGCGGTACGGCTGGCCCGGTCGGGCGATGCGGCGCGGGACGAGATCGTGGTCGACGCGACCACCTTTCCCACGGACGGCTACATCGCCGAGTCGGCGGCCCGGATGACCGGGTGCACGCTGCGTCCGGTGGCCCCGTCCGAGGTGCCGGGCGCGCTCGGTGACCGTACGGCCGCCGTGCTGCTCAACCACGTCGACTACCGCACCGGCCGGCTGCACGACCTGCCGTCGCTGACGGCCGCCGTGCACGCGGCGGGGGCGGTGGTGGTCTGGGACCTGTGCCACAGCGCGGGCGCGCTGCCGGTCGGCCTGGACGAGCACGGCGTGGACCTGGCGGTCGGCTGCACCTACAAGTACCTGAACGGCGGGCCCGGTTCACCGGCGTTCCTGTACGTGCGCGCGGACCTCCAGGACCGCTTCGACTCCCCGTTGCCCGGGTGGAACTCGCACGTCGAGCCCTTCGGGATGCGCTCGGGGTACGAGCCGGCGGCGGGCGCGGTGCGCGGGCGGGTCGGCACCCCGGACATCCTCTCCATGCTCGCCCTGGAGGCGGCGCTCGGGGTCTGGGACGGGGTGACGGTCGAGGCGGTGCGCGCCAAGTCCCTCGCGCTGACGGACTTCTTCCTGGAGTGCGTCGGGACGTACGTCCCCGAGGGCAGGGTCGAGTGCGTGACGCCGCGTGCGCACGGGGAGCGGGGCAGCCAGATCGCCCTGCGCTGCCCGGACGCCGGGGACGTGATGAAGCGGCTGATCGAGCGGGGTGTGGTCGGGGACTTCCGCCACCCGGACGTGCTCCGGTTCGGCTTCACCCCGCTGTACGTCGGCTTCGCGGACGTGGAGCGGGCGGCGCGGGTGCTGGCGGAGGTGCTGGCGGAGGTGCTGGCGTAGTCCTCCGGGGCCGGGGGGTGACGTCGTACGGCGTCACCCCCCCCGGGTCCGCTGACCGAGCGTGACATCCGCATGTCGGCGCATGCGGGCGTGCTGATACCGTCCCGGCCGAACGGCCGCGTTCCCGTCGGACCGTCACCCGTGTTCTGTCGCTGAGAGGTTGGAGCAATGACGGACGACGTCGCAGCCGCCCGGGCCGCCGCCGAGGAGGAGTCGGTCTTCTCCCACCCGCCCGTGGACCCCGACGCCACGGCGGCCTACGGCGACGACCCGGACCAGATCGTCGACTTCTACGCGCCGCGTGGGGAGGGCGGGCCCGCGCCGGTGGTGGTCGTGCTGCACGGCGGTGCCTGGCGGGCGCCGTACGACCGACGCCACATCAGCCCGTTCGCGGCCTTCCTGGCCGGGCGGGGGTTCGCCGTGGCCAGTGTCGAATACCGGCGCGGGGCGGGGGAGCCGGGCGGTGGTGATCCGGTCGCGGGGCGGTGGCCCGACACCTTCGACGACGTCGCCGCCGCGACGGACGCGCTGCCGGGGCTGATACGGGAGCGCGTGCCGGGGGCCGACCTGCGGAGGGTCGTGCTCACCGGGCACTCGGCCGGTGGGCACCTGGCGTTGTGGGCCGCCGCGCGGCACGTCCTGCCGGCCGGTTCCCCCTGGCGGACGGACGGGCCCGCGCCGCTGCGTGGCGTCGTCGCCCTCGCGCCGATCGCGGACTTCGAGGTCGCCGACAAGCTGGGTGTGTGCGGGGGTGCGGCGCGGCAGTTGCTCGGGGGCGACGACCGCTTCGCCGAGCGTCGGCCGCATGCCGATCCCGGGCTGCTGCTGCCCACCGGGATCGCCACGACCCTGGTGCAGGGGCGTACCGATGACGTGGTTCCGCAGGCGGTCGCCGAGGCGTACGCGGAGGCGGCGGCGAAGGCGGGGGAGGTGGTGGGGGTGACGTTGCTGGAGGACGTGGGGCACTTTCCGCTGATCGATCCGGGGGCGGACGCGTGTGCGGTGGTGGCGGAGGAGATCGCTCAACTGGCCTGGTGAGCAACCCTTTTGACGGGGTCGGCCAGTCATACCCGTAGTACCTGAGAGCTGCCCCGCAGGTGAGTCCCCTGGTGGGACGCGGGTTACCCGCGACGCTCCGTAACTTCCTTTTCCGGTGAGCCCGATGGGCGGGCGGAGGGGGAGGTACGACCACCATGGTGCGCGGGCGCGAGGGGGAACCGGCGGGGGCGCGGGCCGGGGGTGGGGCGCGCGGGCCGGCGCTTGCGCGGGCAGTCGTGCCGCTGGGGCGGCACGGGTGGGCGATGGGGGTCCCCCCGCTCGAGCGAAGCCGAGAGTGGGGGAGGCACCCCGCAAGCGCCGGGCTGCGTGAACACCCCCCGGTCGACCTCGACGCAGGGCACCCCCGCGGGAGGGGTGGCACGACTGTCCACGGTCGGCGGAGGCCGTCGGTGCGGTGGCGGCGTAGTGCGCTCGCGGTGCTGGTCGCCTGCGCGGTCGCCGTACCCCTCGCCGGGGCGGCTCGGCCGCAGGTGCCCGCGCCTTCGCCTGCCGTGGTTGCCGGGCCGTCCGCGGCGAACCTCGACGCGGTCTACGCCGCCAACCGGGCCAACGCCGAGGAAGCCGCCCGTATGGCCGCCGAGTACGGGAACCGGCGGCGGGCCGGGGCCGACCGTGCGCTGGCCGGGCGGCAGTTGCTGGACTTCGACGGGCGGGGCGCCGGGCTGGTCACCGAGGTGCTCGGCGACCTCGCGCACGCCGACCGTGTCGCCGTCCTCGTGCCCGGCTCCGACACCGGCATCGACACCTACGGGCGGTTCCGTGCCGCCGCCCTCGCCCTGCACGAGCGGCTCGGTACGCGGGCCGCCGTCGTGGCCTGGCTCGGTTACGAGACCCCCGCCACCGTCAGCGCCACCGCCGCCACCACCGACCGTGCGGAGGAAGCAGCCCCCGAACTTCGGCGCCTCGTCGGCGACTTGCGTGACGTCGCCGGGCCGGGCGCCCGCATCTCCCTCCTCTGCCACTCCTATGGCTCCGTCGTCTGCGCCGAGGCCGCCGACGGTCTCGACGTCGACGACATCGCCCTCCTCGGCAGCCCCGGCACCGGCTCCGACACCGCCGCCGGCCTGCACACCCGGGCCAGGATCTGGGCAGCCCGGGGCGCCGACGACTGGGTCGGGAACGTCCCGCACCTCAGCGTCGGCCTCCTCGGCACCACCGTCGGCTTCGGCACCGACCCCGTCTCCCCGGCCTTCGGCGCCCGGGTCTTCGCGGCCGGCGACGGCGGCCACAGCGACTACTTCGACCCCGGCTCCACCTCCCTGGCCAACCTCACCCGGATCGTCCTCGGCGAGACCCGGGCGGTGACCTCATGAGCCGCCTCACCACCGCGGTACGTGCCGCCGCCGGACGCGTCGACGCCGCCACCCCCGGCCACCGCGACCGTGCCGTGGACGCCCTGCGCGCCGGCGCCATCCTCGGTGTCGTCCTCGGCCACTGGCTGGTCACCGCCCTCGTCGCGGACGGCCGCACCCTGCACACGGCCAGCCCGCTCCAGCACCTGCCGTGGCTGGCCCCCGTCTCCTGGGCGTTCCAGACCCTCGCCGTGTTCTTCCTGGTCGGCGGGCATGTGGCGACCCGCGGGTACGCCTCCTCCCGCGCCCGCGGCATCCCGTACCACCGCTGGCTGCACGGCCGGCTGGCCCGGCTGTTCACACCGGTCGCCGCCGTCCTCACCCTGTGGACGGCCGTCGCGACCGCCCTGCTGCTCTCCGGCGCCGAGTACGCCACCGTGCGCACGCTGGTGAAGCTGGCCCTGTCGCCGATGTGGTTCCTGCTGGTCTTCGCCGCCCTCACCGCCGCGACCCCGCTCCTCGCCCGGCTCCACCCGCTGTGGCCGCTCGCCGTCGTCCTCCACGTCGACCTGCTCCGCTTCGGCCTCGGCGCCCCCGACGGGCTCGGCTGGCTGAACCTGGCGGCCGGCTGGCTGGTGCCGTACACCCTGGGCGCGGCCTGGACACGGGGCGAGCTGGAACGCCGTAGGACCGGCTGGGTCCTTCTCCTCTCCAGTACGGCCGTCACGGCCGCGCTCGTCGCCTGGGCCGGCTACCCGGCGTCGATGGTCGGCGTCCCGGGCGCCGGGGTCTCCAACCTCAACCCGCCGACGCTGGCCGCCGTCACCTTCGGCCTCGCCCAGTGCGGGCTGGCACTGCTGCTGCGGGACCGGCTGCGCGGCGCGATGCGGCGTCCCGTGGCGTGGGCGGCGGTGGCGCTGGTCAACCTCTCCGCGATGACGATCTTCCTCTGGCACCAGACCGCCCTGATGGCGACCACCGCCACCGGCCTCCTCGCCGGCCGCCTCCCCGGCCTGCACACCGTCCCCGACGGCCTCGGCTGGGTCGCCGCCCGGCTGCTGTGGCTGCCGGTGTTCGTCCTCGCCCTCACGGTCTGCTGGGCGGCGTTCCGGTCCTGGGAACGGGCGGGCGGCGGCCGGTCCCGGGTGGTCCGCACCCACCGGCCGACGGAGAAGGGAGTACGGCATGTCTAGGCTGGACCGCGTGACGGACAAGGGGGCGGGGTCGGCTCGGCGGTGGCTGGGCGTGCTGCGGGACGACCTGCTGACGGTGCGTTCGGACCCGCTGCCCCCGTCGATGTGGCTGCGCTGGGTGCCGCACGGATTCGTGTGCCTGGCCGCGTTCGTCATCTTCTTCGGCGATCTGAACCAGCTCCAGGGGTACGGGAAGATCGGCCACAGTAACGCCCTGATGATCGCGGTCGGACAGTGCGGGGCGGCCGTTCTCGCGCTGCGGCGTCCGGTGCCGGCGCTGTGGTTGTCGCTCACCGCTTCGCTGGCGGGTGCCGTCCTGGCGCGCCGCATGCTGATGGCCGGCCAGATCGACGGATTCCCATGGCCCTGGCACGCCTGGGGGATCGCGGCCCACCTGCTCGTGCTGCTGCTGCTCGCCCTGCGCGTGCCCACCCGCGTCTCCGTCGAGGCGCTGACTGTGACGGCCCTGCTCACCTATGTCCTCCAGGGACTCTGGGGCGCGTGGAACTACTCGTCCACCGGCCAGACCGCCGTCGTCCTGTTCGCCGTCGCCGTCGTCCTCGGCATCGCCCTGCGCGGCCGCCGCGAGGCCCGCGCCGAACTCGGCCGGCAGACCACCCTCACCGCCGAGGAACGCGCCCGCCGCACCCTCCTGGAGGAACGCAGCCGGATCGCCCGGGAGCTGCACGACGTGGTCGCCCACCACATGTCGGTGATCTCCATCCAGGCGCAGGTCGCCCCGCACCTGGTCCAGGACCCGCCCGACGAGCTGAGGGAGAACCTCGCCGGCATCCGGCAGAACGCCGTCGAGGCGCTGACCGAGCTGCGCCGCGTCCTCGACGTGCTGCGCTCCGAACACCCCGCCCCCGGCGAGCGCTCGGACGCCCCGCAGCCCACCCTCGACCGTCTCGAATCGCTGGTGGAGAACACCCGCGCCGCCGGACTGACCGTGACCACCGGGACCAGCGGGGAACACCGCCCGCTGCCGCCCGGCGTGGAGCTGTCGGCGTACAGGATCGTGCAGGAGGCGCTGAGCAACGTGCTGCGGCACGCGCCCGGCGCGACCGCCCACGTCACCCTGGCCTACGATCCGCGGGGGCTGCGGGTGACGGTCGTCAACACCGGCCCGACCCGGGAGGCACCGCCGTCCGCCGGCGCCGGACACGGGCTGCTCGGCATGCGGGAACGGGCCGTCATGCTGGGCGGCAGACTGACGGCCGGTCCCTGGGCCGGGAAGGGCTACAAGGTCGACGCCTACCTCCCGGTCTCCGCCCCGCCCGCCACCGAACCCCCTCCCCAGGACGGCACCGCATGATCCGCGTACTGATCGCCGACGACCAGCAGATGGTCCGGCAGGGCTTCACCGTGCTCCTCAACACGCAGCCCGACATCGAGGTCGTCGGCCAGGCGGTGAACGGGGTGGACGCGGTCGCTCGGGTCGCCGAACTCGCCCCGGACGTCGTCCTGATGGACATCCGCATGCCCGAACTCGGCGGCATCGAGGCCACCGCCCTCATCACCGACGCCACCCCGGACGTCAGGGTGCTCGTCCTGACCACCTTCGACCTCGACGAGTACGTGTACGAGGCGCTGCGCGCCGGGGCGTCCGGGTTCCTGCTGAAGGACGCCTCCGCCGACCAGCTCGCCGAGGCGGTACGGGTGGTGGCGGCCGGTGACGCCCTCCTCGCGCCCGGCGTCACCCGTCGGCTGATCGCCGAGTTCTCCCGGCTGGACGCCCGCCCCCGCAGCCCCCTCAAGCAGCGCGTGGGCGACCTCACCGAACGCGAGACGGAGGTGCTCGCGCTGATCGCGCAGGGCCTGTCCAACGCGGAGATAGCGGTACGTCTCGTGGTGGCCGAGCAGACCGTGAAGACGCACGTCGGCCGCATCCTGGTGAAACTGGGCCTGCGGGACCGCACCCAGGCGGCGGTGTTCGCGTACGAGTCGGGGCTGGTGCGTCCCTCCGGATACTGACGGGTGCCCCGGCGCGCGGCCCGCGTAGTACCTGAGACGGACGCCCGGGAACCCGTCTCAGCGGGGACGACCGCCCTCACCCGGTCGGCCTACCGTGTGAGCGTGACCGAGACGACTCACCAGCAGCACGGGGCCGGGACCCGCAGCCCGGAATACCGGCTGGCCCAGAACGCCCTGCGGGGACTGCGCCAGGACCTGTTCCGTGACCCCTTCGCCTACCGCCCGCTGCCGCCCCGGCGCACGGACGGCCCGTTCGTGCGCCGGCTGCCCGGCCGGCTGCGGTCGGCCGGGCAGCACCTCCCGCACGCGGTGGTGGGCGCGGTCGCGCTGCTCGCCCTGTGCGTGGGCGCGGTGGGCGGCGGTCTGCCCGGCGGTGACGCACCGGCCCTGCTGACCGGCGCCCTGTGCGCACTCCCGGTGCTCGCCACACTCGTCCGGCCGGTCGGCGCGTTCTGGCTGTCCCTCGCCGTGACCCCGGTGGTCGCGATCACCAACGGTGACGGAGGGGACTGGCCGTGGATGCCCGGCGCGTTCGTCTGCCACCTGGCCGTGCTGGTCGTCGTGGCGCTGCGCACCAGGCCCCGCACCGCCGCCTGGATGTGGGTCCTGACCGCCGCGTACGCCTTCCTCTCGGACGTCTTCTTCGGCGGGTCGTACTACTACACCAACAGCGCGCCCATGATGGTGACGTCCGCGTTCGCCCTGCTCGTGGTCTGTCTCTGGCACGTCCGGCACACCGCCCAGCAGGAGGTGACCGCCCAGCAGACCGTCACCGCGCACGAACGCTCCCGGCGCACCCTGCTGGAGGAGCGCACCACCATCGCCCGCGAGCTGCACGACGTGGTGGCCCACCACATGTCGGTGGTCGCCATCCAGGCCGAGGCCGCGCCGTACCGGGTGGAGAACCCGCCGCCGGAGCTGGAGCGCGCCTTCGTCACCATCCGGGAGAACGCGGTGGCCGCCCTCACCGAGCTGCGCCGCATCCTCGGAGTGGTCCGCGCCGAGGACTACCAGGCCCCGGACGCCCCGCAGCCCACCCTCGCCGACCTGGACGCCCTGCTCGTCAACGTGCGCGACGCGGGGCTGCGGGTGGAGAAGGTGGTGACCGGCGCGGTGCGGGAGCTGCCGCAGGGGGTGGAGCTGTCGGCGTACCGGATCGTGCAGGAGGCGCTGAGCAACAGCCTGCGGCACGCGCCCGGCGCGAGCGCCCGCGTGGAGATCGGGTACGTCCTCGGCGGCCTCGGCGTGCGCGTCGTGAACGACCCGGCACCCGCCCCGAACCTGATCAAGCCCGCCCGCCACCCGGCCACCACCCCTGAAGGAGGGCTTCGCCCGCCCCCTCCGATCGGAGCCGGCCACGGCATCACCGGCATGCGCGAGCGGGTCACCATGCTGAACGGCGAGATGACGGCGGGACCGACGGACGACGGAGGCTACGAGGTCGCCGTGTTCCTGCCGGTCGCCACGGTGAACGAAGGTGACGCATGACGATCCGTGTCCTGATCGTGGACGACCAGATGATGGTGCGCGAGGGCTTCTCGGTCCTGCTGGGCGCGATGCCCGACATCGAGGTCGTCGGCGAGGCCGTCAACGGCCGGGAGGCGGTGGAGCGGGTCCGCGAGCTCGCCCCCGACGTCGTCCTCATGGACATCCGCATGCCCGAGCTGAACGGCATCGAGGCGACCCGGGAGATCGTCGCCGCCGACGGCGCGGCGAAGGTGCTGGTGCTCACCACCTTCGACCTCGACGAGTACGTCTACCAGGCGCTGCGCGCGGGCGCCTCCGGCTTCCTCCTCAAGGACGCCTCCGCCCGCCAGCTCGCCGACGGCGTACGGGTCGTCGCGGCCGGCGAGGCGCTGCTCGCCCCGACCGTCACCAGGCGCCTGATCACCGAGTTCTCCAAGCTGTCCGAGGCCCCGCGCCTGATGCCGTCCGCGCAGGCGGCGTACGGCGACCTCACCGAGCGGGAGACGGAGGTGCTGGTGCTGATCGCGCAGGGCCTGTCCAACGCGGAGATCGCCGGACGGCTGGTGGTCGCCGAGTCCACGATCAAGACCCACGTCAGCCGCATCCTGGTGAAACTGGGCCTGCGCGACCGCACCCAGGCGGCGGTGTTCGCCTACGAGGCGCGGCTGGTCACCCCCGGCTGACCCTGGCCAGGGGGCGGGGTGCCGGGCTAACGTCCGTTCATGGCAGCCCTTGACGACCTCGCGTTCGACCCGTGGGACCCCGCGTTCGTCGCCGACCCGTACCCCGCCTACGCCGAGCTGCGCGAACGCGGGCGGGTGCACTGGTTCGAGCCGACGAACCAGTGGCTGGTCCCGTACCACGCCGACGTCTCGGCACTGCTGCGCGACCGGCGCCTGGGACGGACGTACCAGCACCGCTTCACCCACGAGGAGTTCGGCCGCACCGCCCCGCCGCCGGAGCACGAGCCGTTCCACACCCTCAACGACCACGGCATGCTCGACCTCGAACCGCCGGACCACACCCGCATCCGCCGCCTGGTGTCGAAGGCGTTCACCCCGCGCACGGTGGAGCGCCTCAAGCCGTACGTCCGCGGACTCGCGGACGACCTGGTGTCCGCGCTGGTCGAGGCGGGCGGCGGCGACCTGCTCAAGGACGTCGCCGAGCCGCTGCCGGTCGCGGTGATCGCCGAGATGCTCGGCATCCCGGAGTCCGACCGGGCCCCGCTGCGCCCCTGGTCGGCGGAGATCTGCGGCATGTACGAGCTGAACCCGCCGGAGGAGACGGCGACGAAGGCGGTCCGGGCGTCGGTCGAGTTCTCCGACTACCTGCGCGGCCTGATCGCCGAACGCCGCGAGAACCCCGGCGACGACCTGATCTCGGGCCTGATCGCCGCCCACGACGAGGACGACCGGCTCACCGAGCAGGAGATGATCTCCACCTGCGTCCTGCTGCTGAACGCGGGCCACGAGGCCACCGTGAACTCCACGGTCAACGGCTGGTGGGCCCTGTTCCGCAACCCCGACCAGCTCGCCGCCCTGCGCGCGGACCACTCCCTCGTCCCGTCCGCCGTCGAGGAGCTGATGCGCTACGACACCCCGCTCCAGCTCTTCGAACGCTGGGTCCTCGACGAGATCGAGATCGACGGCCGGGTGATCCCGAGGGGCGCGGAGATCGCGATGCTCTTCGGCTCCGCCAACCACGACCCGGCGGTCTTCACCGACCCGGAGCGCCTGGACCTGACCCGCGCCGACAACCCGCACATCTCCTTCAGCGCCGGCATCCACTACTGCATCGGCGCGCCCCTGGCCCGTATCGAGCTGGCGGCGTCGATGACGGCGCTGCTGGAGAAGGCACCGGGGCTGCGGCTCGCGGCGGAGCCGCAGCGGAAGCCGAACTTCGTGATCAGGGGGTTGGAGGGGCTGGCCGTGGAGGTGGGGTGATCACCCGTTCGGATGATCACCGGCCGACTTCCGGTGAGGGACGTGGATGGCTCGGCAAGCTGGTGCCCGCCTGCGGAGGGAGGCACCATGACGGTTATGGCAGAACGCGCGTCATCCCAGTTGTCGGTGGACATGTTCGAGCGGATCGCCGAGTTCGCCGAGCGTGAGGACGAGACCGTCAGGTTCGAGTTCATCAACGGACGGATCGGGCTCAGGAAAGTGACCAACGGCAATCACGGCGCGATCATCATGTGGCTGGTCCGTCAGTGCATGCAGGCCAGGCCCGAACTCGATCTCAGCCCGGTGCAGGGACTGAAGGTGGAGTCCTACCGCAAGGGCCGGGCCCTGCCGGACGCGGTGCTCGCCCCCGTCGCCCACTTCGCGGGGCAGGGAGACTGGGCGGACACCAAAGGCGTGCTGATGGCGGTGGAGGTCACCTCCTTCGACTCGGACACGCACGATCGCGACCGTGTGGAGAAGCCCCAGGCCTACGCCGAATCCGGGATCCCCGTCTACCTGCTGATCGACCGCGACCGTCGCTCGGTCCTCGTACACAGCGACCCGGACCCGGTGGTCGGCTACCGGAACGTCCAGAAGCGCCAGTTGGGCAAGAGGGTCGTGCTTCCCGACCCCGTCGGCATCGAATTCGACACCGAGGAGCTCAAGCCGTACATGGACTGACGGGTCCCGTCACGTCGTCATGCCCCCTCCTGTTCCTACTTCGTCTCCAGGTCCCGGCGGCGGAAGCCCTCCAGGCCCAGCCACACCAGTCCCGCCGCGACGAGGGTCAGGAGCAGCATCGGGGTCCAGGACATGTCCGCCGCGGGCAGCCGCGGGACGTGGCCGAAGGGGGAGAGGTTGTTCATCCAGTCCGGGAACTGGAGGAGCTGGCCGAGGTAGCCGACGACGAAGGCGTACACCGGCACGATCCAGGCCGCCGCGCTCGCGCGCGGGAACCAGCCGAAGAGGACCACGGCGACACCGACGGTCACCCACAGGGCGGGGGCGTAGGCCAGAGCCGCGCCGACCAGCTTCGGGAACAGTGCGCCGTCGCCGGCCGAGGCCGCCCCCGAGACACCGAAGCCGAGCCCGGCGAGGAGCAGGACGAGCGTGCCGCCGCTCATCGCCACGGCCAGGTGGCCGCCGACCCAGCGGGTGCGCGAGAGGCCGGTGGACAGCAGGGGCTCCGCGCGGCCCGCGGTCTCCTCCGAGCGTGGCCGCAGGGCGGCCATCACCACGTACACCGCCGCCACCACCGTGATGACCACCATGACCATCGAAGCGAACGACTCGGCGACACTGGCGCCGCCGATGCGGTCCAGGGCCTCCTGGATCTGGTCGATGTCCTTCAGCATGTCCTCGGCGTCCCCGAGGATGGAGCCGTACATCGCGCCCATCACGAACAGGCCCGCGCCGAAGCCGGCCAGCATGCCGCGGTGCAGCCGCAGCGCGAAGCCGAACGGCGTGCCCAGCGCCTCGGAGGCGACCGGGCGGCCCAGCTTCTCCGGGCGCAGGCCCGCCCCCACGTCCCGCCGGGTGGAGAGGACGAAGCCCGTCGCGGCGCAGGCCACCGCGAGCGCGGCGCACAGCAGCAGCGGCCACCAGCGGTTGTCGACGAAGACGTAGGTGCGCTGCACCCAGCCGATCGGGGACAGCCAGGACAGGGCGCCGCTGGAGCCGCTGTCGCCGGCGGCGCGCAGCACGAACGCCACGCCGATGACCGCGAGGGCCGTCCCGCTCGCGCCGCGGGTGTGCGCGGTGACCTGCGCGGTGATCGCGGCGACGGCGGCGAAGACGATGCCGACGGCCGCGTGGGTGAGGCCGTACAGCAGCGACCCGGCGGTGTCGACGCCCTCCAGACCCATGCCGGACAGTCCGAGGGCCAGGAGCAGGGCCAGGACCAGGTTGGCGAGGATCGCGACCGACAGGGCGGCGGCGAGGTGGGCGTGGCGGCCCACGGCCGTCGAGCGCACCAGTTCGGCGCGGCCCGTCTCCTCCTCGGCGCGGGTGTGCCGAGTGATGATCAGTACGCTCATCAGCCCGACGAGGACGGCCATGAAGCCGATCATCTGGTGGCCCAGCATGGAGCCGAAGTTGTAGTCGTCGAGGTAGTGGCGTGGGCCCGACATGGCGAGGCCGGCCGGACTGTCCATGGTGCTGACGACGTTGGCGCGGTCCTCGGGGTCGGCGTACAGGGTCTTGTAGCTGTTCGCCGTCGAGAGCGTGCCGAGGAACAGCGCCAGGATCCACATGGGGAGCCGGATCCGGTCCCTGCGCAGGGCGAAGCGCATCAGGGTGCGGGTCCCGGCCAGGGTGTCGCCGACGGTGGCGGGGGCGGTGGGCGCGGGGGCCTCGGCGGTGGTGGCGGTCATTTCACGGCTCCGTCGCCGTTACCGGGGTGGCCGTTGGCGGTCCCCGCGGCGGCAGCCGCTGATGTCAGCGCGTCGCCGTAGTGGCGGAGCATGAGCTCCTCCAGGGTCGGCGGGTGGCTGACCAGGCTGCGGATGCCGAACTCGGTGAGCTTGCGGACCGCGCCGTCGACCCGGGCGCCGTCGACCGCGAAACGGACGCGGCCGTCGACGGTGCGCAGGTCGTGGATGCCGGGCAGCGCCTCCAGGCCGGTGGCCGGACGCTCGGTCTCGGCCTCGATCGTCGTACGCGTCAGATGCCGCATCTCGGCGAGCGTGCCGGACTGCACGATCCGACCGAGCCGGATGATGCTCACCCGGTCGGCGAGCTTCTCCACCTGGGCCAGGATGTGGCTGGAGAGCAGCACGGTCTTCCCCGCGGCCTTGGCCTCGACGATGACGTCCTGGAAGACGACCTCCATGAGCGGGTCCAGGCCCGCGGTCGGTTCGTCGAGGAGCAGCAGTTCGGCGTCGGAGGCGAGCGCGGCGACGATGGCGACCTTCTGCCGGTTGCCCTTGGAGTAGGCCCGGCCCTTCTTGGTCGGGTCCAGGTCGAAGCGCTCGATGAGGTCGGCGCGGCGCCGCTTGTCGATGCCGCCCGCCCGTCGCCCACCACCACCCTGCCTGACGCGCTCCGCGCGGCCCCCTCCACGCAACCGCGCGAGCAGGTCGATGGCCTCACCGCCGGTGAGGCCGGGCCACAGCTCGACGTCGCCGGGGACGTAGGCGAGACGGCGGTGCAGCTCGACCGCGTCCGCCCACGGATCGTGCCCGAGCACCTGGGCGGCGCCCGAGTCGGCGCGCAGCAGGCCGAGCAGGACGCGGATGGTGGTCGACTTGCCGGCGCCGTTGGGGCCGAGGAAGCCGTGGACCTCGCCAGTTTCGACGCTCAGGTCGAGACCGTCCAGTGCGTGGGTCCGGCCGAACGACTTGTGCAGTCCGGACACGGTGATGGCCTTCGTCATGCTTCGGAACGTACGCTTCTTTCAGAAATTTGTGAAGTTAAGGAAGCGTATAAATCGGCGGCTAGACTTGATCCACGGCATCCATGGCGCCTGAGCAGGGGAGATGATCGGAGCATGGCGGAACCGAGCGGGACGGCCCGGGACCCGGAGGCGGTCTCACGGTTCGTGGAGCACTTCGCGGCGCAGATGGTGGAGGCCGGCATGTCGCGCATGCCCGCCCGCGTCTTCGGCGCCCTGCTCGCCTCCGACGCCGGGGTCATGACCTCCGCCGAGCTGGGCGAACAGCTCAAGGTCTCACCGGCCGCGGTGTCCGGCGCGGTGCGCTACCTGTCCCAGGTGCACATGGTGTCCCGCGAACGCGAGCCCGGCTCCCGCCGGGAGCGGTACCGGGTCCACGGCGACCAGTGGTACGAGGCCCTCACCAACCGCGAGGCCGTCCTCAAGCGCTGGGAGGACGCCCTCCGCGAGGGCGTCATCAGCCTGGGCGCGGACACCCCGGCGGGGCGGCGGCTGGCGGAGACGCTGGCCTTCTTCGAGTTCGTGGAGAAGGAGATCGAGACGATGATGGAGCGCTGGCGGGTGCACCGGGAGGAGCGGTTCGGGCGGGCGTGACCGGTCCGGCACGCCCCTGGCGCGGCCGCTACCGCACCGGCACCGTCAGCCCCCAGGCCCCTTCCCGCACCACCCACGTCCGCGTCCGCACCGGTCCCGACACCACCCCGTCCGCGCGATAGCGGAAGTGCGCGCCCGACACGGTCACCGTGCGGCCCTCCGCCGACAGCGGGGACGCCTCCGCCCCCACCGACGCCGGACGCACCTCCACCCGGGCACTCCCCGGGGCGCCGGGCACGACGGAGACGCCCGTCACCGGCTGCCCCAGATCGACGAGCGTCTCCCCGTCGACCTCCACCCGCAGCCGCGCCGGCCCCGCTTCCGGCGCGGAGACGGAACCGGACGGCCTGGCCGGCACCAGGGTCCGTACGAGCGACCGGCACGTCCGCAGCCACGGGCGCCCCGCCCCGCCGCCCGCCGCCCGCACCCGCGCCGTGCCGCCGAGCGGCGGGATCCGCAGCGCACCGAGCACCACCCCGTCGCTGTCGTCCACCAGCAGGTCCATCCGCCGCTCCGCCCCGTCCAGCACCGCCCGCGCCGCCGCCACCGCACCCGCCGGCACCCCCAGCGACCGGGCGAGGGAGACCGCGCCCCCCACCGGCACCAGGGACAGCGCGCAGTCGGCCAGCTCCCGCCGCCGGTGCAGCAGCGTCACCGCCCGCACCAGGGCCCGGTCGTCGCCCACCACCACCGGCCGCCGCGACCCGCGCCGCGCCAGCGCCCGCGCGAACTCCTCCGGGCCGTCCGGCAGACACACCTTCGTGCCCGCCGCACCCGCGCCGATCACGTCCTTCGCGATCCGGACGGACTCGCCGTCCGCCCGTCGGGCGACCGGATCGATGACCACCAGGAGCTGATCGGACGTCGCGGAAAAGGTCCTGGAAGTCGCCACCTCGGCCATGCCTCGCTTCCTCGGGTAGCATCTTTGTGCAAGAGCCCCTTGCGCTATTGCGCCAGGGGCTTCGTCTATTCCGGGGCATCCGGTCCGACGGTTGGCGGCCAACGGTGGTCGCGGCGGTGCACGCGGCGGTGATCCTCCGTGTGCGCCCTTGACCTTGGACATGCCCCGCCCGGAAGGGGTGTACGCGCGTGCCCGCACTTGTGCTGCTCGGTGCTCAGTGGGGTGACGAAGGCAAGGGAAAGGCGACGGACCTGCTCGGTGGTTCCGTCGACTATGTGGTGCGCTACCAGGGCGGCAACAACGCCGGCCACACGGTAGTCGTGGGTGACCAGAAGTACGCCCTCCACCTGCTCCCTTCCGGAATCCTGTCCCCCGGCTGCACGCCGGTCATCGGCAACGGCGTCGTCGTCGACCCGTCGGTCCTGTTCTCCGAGCTGAGCGGGCTGAACGAGCGCGGCGTCGACACGTCGAAGCTCCTGATCAGCGGAAACGCTCACATCATCACGCCGTACAACGTGACGGTGGACAAGGTGACCGAGCGCTTCCTCGGCAAGCGCAAGATCGGCACCACGGGCCGGGGCATCGGCCCGACCTACGCCGACAAGATCAACCGCGTCGGCATCCGCGTCCAGGACCTGTACGACGAGTCGATCCTCACCCAGAAGGTCGAAGCGGCCCTCGACGTCAAGAACCAGATGCTCACCAAGTTCTACAACCGGCGCGCGATCGCCGTCGACCAGGTGGTCGAGGAGCTGCTGGGCTACGCGGACAAGCTCGCCCCGTACGTCGCCGACACGGTGCTGGTGCTGAACCAGGCGCTGGAGCAGGACAAGGTGGTCCTCTTCGAGGGCGGCCAGGGCACGCTGCTCGACATCGACCACGGCACGTACCCCTTCGTCACCTCGTCCAACCCGACCGCGGGCGGCGCCTGCACGGGTGCCGGCGTGGGCCCGACGAAGATCAGCCGGGTCATCGGCATCCTGAAGGCGTACACGACCCGCGTCGGCGCGGGACCGTTCCCGACGGAGCTGTTCGACGAGGACGGCGAGGCGCTGCGCCGCATCGGCGGCGAGCGCGGTGTCACCACCGGCCGCGACCGCCGCTGCGGCTGGTTCGACGCGGTGATCGCCCGCTACGCCACCCGCGTCAACGGCCTCACCGACTTCTTCCTCACCAAGCTCGACGTCCTCACCGGCTGGGAGCAGATCCCGGTCTGCGTGGCGTACGAGATCGACGGCAAGCGCGTCGAGGAGCTGCCGTACTCGCAGACGGACTTCCACCACGCGAAGCCGGTCTACGAGATGCTCCCGGGCTGGTCCGAGGACATCACCGGCGCCAAGTCCTTCTCCGACCTGCCGAAGAACGCCCAGGCGTACGTCAAGGCCCTGGAGGAGATGTCCGGCGCCCCGATCTCCGCGATCGGCGTGGGCCCGGGCCGTGACGAGACGATCGAGATCAACTCGTTCCTGTAGCCGGACCCGCCCCTCACCGGCGCCCGCGCGGGCGCCGGTGAACGGGCATAGCCTGAAGCCGTGGATGCCGCGTGCGTCGACCAGAAGAAGGTGAGTGCGATGCGCGTGCTGCTCAAGGCGACCATGGACACGGAGAAGACGAACGAGCTCATCCGCAGCGGGAAGATGCCCGAGGTGATGAAGGAGGCGCTCGACCGGCTCCAGCCGGAAGCGGCGTACTTCGGACCGGTGGGCGGGCAGCGTACGGCCCTGCTGGTCTTCGACCTGGCGGACAGCTCCGAACTGCCTCCGACCGGGGAACCGTTCTTCACCGAGATGAACGCCCGCGTCGAGGTGACCCCGATCATGAACGCGGAGGACCTGCAGAAGGGACTCTCCGCGATGCGGTGAGCCTCAGCTGAACACGATCATCGACCCCTGCGCCAGGCTCCGTGTGGCCGCCGCGTGCAGGCCCAGCCAGACGTGGCGTTCCCGGGCGAAGGGGCTGGGGTCGTACGGGGCGGGGACGGCCGGCTCCTCCAGCTCGGTCGGACCGCGCGGGGGCTCGGGTGCGGCCGGGGGGTTCGCCGGGTCGATGCCGAGGGACGGGGCGACCAGCTCCAGCTCCCGCAGCAGCGCGTGGGACGACCCCAAGGGGCCCCCGCCCGCGAGGAGTTCGTCGTTGGCGAGCGGGTGCGGGAAGTCGACGGGGACGTACGCGCCCGCGTGGTCGTAGTGCCACACCAAGTGGGACTGCTGGGCCGTCGTCTCGAACATCTCCAGCAACTGCTCGTAGTCGCCGCCCAGTTCGTCCACCGGGGTGACCGGCAGCCCGCACACCTGGAGCAGGTACACCCGCCGCAGGAAGTGCAGCGCGTCGTAGTCGAAACCCGCGACCGGGGCCACCTCGCCGGTCAGTCCCGGCATGTACTGGTACACCGGCACCGGCGGCAGGCCGGCCTCGGCGAGCACCGCGTTGTACTGCGCGAGTTCCTCGGCGAACGGATTGTCGGGCGTGTGGCACAACACGTCGACGAGCGGTACCAGCCACAGGTCACAGGCCAAAGAGGGCTCCTCACACAGCACGGTCGTCGGGATGGTCGTCGTGGTCAGGGAAGCGTATCGGCGCCCGGCGCGGGCTGCTCCCCCTGTGCCGACCCTTGTGCAGGTCCCCTACCCATACCCACACCACCGCCCGTCAGCCCCTCCACGAGGGAGAGCGCGTGCGTGTTGTACGACTCGACGATCGCGCGGGCCGTATCGGTGTCACGGCGCGACAGCGCGTCGACCAGATCGGTGTGCGCGGCCCACAGGTGCCCGCGCAGGTCGGGCAGTCGCCGCAGGTGCTGCACCACGCACACCCAGGTCTGCACGCGCAGCCGGTGCAGGAAGTCGGTGAGGTACGGGTTGCCGAACACGGACCCGAGTTCGCGCCAGAAGCGCAGGTCGTAGCCGATCAGCACGGTGACCTCCCCGGCGAGGGCCGCGCGCTGCGCCTCCTCGCCGCGCCTGCGCACCCCGGCGAGGGCGGCGGCGACCCGGGGCTCGTCCGGCCGGAGGTGGACCAGGTGGCCGTCGGTGAGCGCGCGGAACATCCCGTCGGTCACCAGGGTGCGGGCCTCGATCATGTCCCGGAAGTCGTCGGCGGAGTACTCGTGCACCCGGAAACCCCGGTGCTGGTCGGCGTCGAGCAGTTCCTGCGCCGACAGGTCGACCAGCGCCTCCCGGACGGGGGTCGCGGACACGCCGTACTGATCGGCGATCTCCTTGACGGTGAACTCCTGCCCCGGCTGGAGCCGGCCGGCCAGCACCTCGTCACGGAGCGCGTCCGCGATCTGCTGCCGCAGGGTGCTGCGGGTCACGGCACCGCCGCCGCTGAAGCCGGGCATGGTCGGGGCGTCTCCCTCGTCGCGTTCGAGTGGCGTGCCCGCGGATGTCCGCGGGCACGCCACCTTACGCGTTCGGACGGGTCCCGGGGTGTTCGAACGGGCGCGTGGGAGAACCTCCTCGAGCCCGTTCGCACCGACCTCGCGGGGTGGTCACTCCACGTGGCCGTCCGCCACCGACAGGGCCGCGTCCAGCGCCGCGAGACCCTCCTTCAGCTCCGCCTCGCTCGCGTTGCACGGCGGCACCACATGCGTGCGGTTCATGTTCACGAAGGGCCAGATCCCGGCCTCCTTCGCGGCGGCGGCGAAGGCCGCCATCGGGGCGTTCGCCTCACCGGACGCGTTGTACGGCACCAGCGGCTCGCGGGTCTCCCGGTCGCGCACCAGTTCCAGCGCCCAGAACATGCCGGTCCCGCGGACCTCGCCCACGCTCGGGTGCCGCTCGGCCAGCTCCCGCAGCCCCGGCCCGACGACGGACGCGCCGAGGGCCGCCGCGTTCTCGACGACCCCCTCCTCCTCCATGACGTTGATCGTCGCGACGGCGGCGGCGCAGGCCAGCGGGTGCCCCGAGTACGTCAGACCGCCCGGGTACGGCCGCTTCCCGAACGTGTCGGCGATCGCCCCGGAGATCGCGACACCGCCCAGCGGCACGTACCCGGAGTTCACGCCCTTCGCGAAGGTCATCAGGTCCGGGACGACGTCGTACAGGTCCGCCGCGAACCACTTCCCGGTCCGCCCGAACCCGGCCATGACCTCGTCGAGGACGAAGACGATCCCGTACTTGTCGCAGATCTCGCGCACGCCCGCGAGGTAACCGGCGGGCGGCGGCATGATGCCCGCCGTTCCCGGGATCGTCTCCAGGACGATCGCGGCGACGGTCGAAGGACCCTCGAAGGCGATCGTCGTCTCCAGGTGCTCCAGCGCCCGCGCGCACTCCTGCTCCTCGGTCTCGGCGTAGAAGCGGGAGCGGTACAGGAACGGCGCCCAGAAGCGCACGACCCCGGCGGTGCCGCTGTCGGAGGGCCAGCGGCGCGGGTCGCCGGTGACGTTGACCGCCTGCTGGGTGCCGCCGTGGTACGAGCGGTACGCGGAGAGCACCTTGGGGCGGCCGGTGTGCAGCCGCGCCATGCGCAGGGCGTGCTCCACGGCGTCGGCGCCGCCGTTGGTGAAGAAGATCCTGTCCAGGTCGCCCGGGGTGCGCTCCGCGATCAGCCGGGCCGCCTCCGAACGCGCCTCGATCGCGAACGCGGGCGCGAACGTCGTCATCCGCGCCGCCTGCTCCTGGATCGCGGCGACGACCTTCGGGTGCTGGTAGCCGATGTTGGTGTAGACGAGGCCGCTGGTGAAGTCGAGGTAGCGCCGGCCGTCGTAGTCCCAGAAGTACGACCCCTGCGCCCCGGCGACGGCGAGCGGGTCGATGAGCTCCTGCGCGGACCAGGAGTGGAACACATGCGCACGGTCGGCGGCCTTGACGGCGGCCCCGACCTCGGGGTTCGGCTGAGGGGTCATGGGGCCGAGGGTAGGCCGGGGCCGTGGGGCCGCGACATCGGCGGCCTGTCTGCGGTCGGGGACTTTCCGCGACAGGGTGTCGACGGAAGTGATTGACAGGAAGCTGTCGTGATGACAAGATGCTGTCATCTATCGGCGTTCTCACAAGGGAGCGGTCATGACCCGCAAGCCCGTGCATCTCGCCCTCTACGACACCTTCGCCGACTGGGAGACCGGTCACGCCACCGCGCATCTCGCCCGCGCCGGCTACGAGGTGCGCACGGTCACCCCGGCCGGGGAGCCCGTCACCGGCATCGGCGGACTCCGCGTCCTGTCCGACCTCACACTCGACGAACTGCGGCCCGAGGACAGCGCGCTGCTGATCCTCCCCGGCGCCGACCGCTGGGACGAGGGCGACGACCTCGCCCCCTTCGCCCGCACCGCCCGCGCCTTCCTCGACGCCGGTGTGCCCGTCGCCGCGATCTGCGGCGCCACCGCCGGGCTGGCCAGGGAAGGACTGCTCGACACCCGCGCGCACACCAGCGCCGCCCCCTTCTACCTCGCCGCGACCGGCTACGCGGGCGGCGACCGGTACGTCGAGGCCGACGCGGTCACCGACGGCGGTCTCGTCACCGCCGGGCCGACCGAGCCCGTCGCCTTCGCCCGCGAGATCTTCCGGCTGCTCGGCGTCCACGACGACACGGTGACCGACGCCTGGTACCGGCTGTTCCACGACTCGGACCCCGAGGCGTACGCCGTGTACGCGAAGGCCACGGCCCGGTGAGCGGGGAACACCAGGACCTGCTCAGCAGGGGCGCGCTCGGCACCTTCCGGCTGAACGGCCAGTTCCTCGCGGTCGCCGAGGAGCTGGCCCGGCCCGCCGGGCTCACCGCCGCCTGGTGGCAGGTGCTCGGCGCGGTCCTCGGCGAGCCGCTGCCGGTCTCCGGGATCGCCAGGGCCATGGGCATCACCCGGCAGAGCGTGCAGCGCATCGCCGACCTGCTGGTGGAGCGCGGACTCGCCGAGTACCGGCCCAACCCGGCCCACCGCCGCGCCAAACTCCTCGCCCCCACGGAGCGGGGCCACACGGCGATCAGCCGTATCGACCCCGGCCACGCGGCCTTCGCGGAGCGGCTGGCGCAGGCGTACGGAGCGGCGTACGGGGAGGCGGAACTCGCCCGTGCGGTGGAGGCGCTGGAACGCCTGTCCGCGGTGCTGGACACACTCGGGCCGCCTGTTACGGAACCGTAGACGTCGCCCGGCTCACCGGGTACCGGCCCCGCACTATCCTCGGGATGTTGCTCATCGGGGGGAGGCGGCGTGGCGATGGACAAGCTCGGGCCCGGGGATCCACCGGGAATCGGGGCGTACCGGCTGCTGGCCAGGCTCGGGGCCGGCGGCATGGGACAGGTCTACCTCGCCCGCTCCGACCGGGGACGCACCGTCGCCGTCAAGCTGATCCGCCGGGAGCTGGCCCAGCAGGAGGAGTTCCGGGCGCGCTTCCGCCAGGAGGTGCACGCCGCGCGGCAGGTCGGCGGCGACTGGACGGCCCCGGTGCTCGACGCGGACACCGAGGCGCCCGTGCCGTGGGTGGCCACCGGGTACGTGGCCGGGCCCAGCCTCCAGCAGGTGGTCGGGCACGACCACGGGGCGCTGCCCGAGCGTTCGGTACGCATCCTCGCCGCCGGTCTCGCGCACGCGCTGAAGGACATCCACGCCGCGGGGATCATCCACCGGGACCTCAAACCGTCCAACGTGCTCGTCACCATCGACGGCCCGCGCGTCATCGACTTCGGGATCGCGCGGGCGCTGGAGACGGTGACCGACGGCGGGCTCACCCGCACCGGGGCGCTCGTCGGCTCGCCCGGCTTCATGGCGCCCGAGCAGGTGCGCGGCGACCGCATCACGCCCGCCTGCGACGTGTTCTGTCTCGGCTCGGTGCTCGCCTACGCCGCCACCGGCACGCTCCCGTTCGGCACCGCCAACAGCGGTGTGCACGCGCTGATGTTCCGCATCGCCCAGGAGGAACCCGACCTGGCCGGTGTGCCCGAGGGGATCGCCGACCTCGTACGCGACTGCCTGAAGAAGGACCCGGCGGCACGGCCCACCCTCGACCGGGTGCTGGAACGCACCGGCGCGGAGGACACCGTGGCCGGCGGCCGCTCCCGCGACCCCTGGCTGCCGAGTGCCCTGGTCGCCCAGCTCGGCCGCCACGCGGTCCGCCTCCTGGACGCGGAGGACCCGGAAACCCCGGCGCCACCCACACCGGCGGGCACGCCTCCCACCGCCTGGCCACCGGTACCGCCCGGCCCGGGCGGGGCAGCCGCCCCCGGCACGCCGCCCGCCGGGCGGCCCGGCGGCCACGCCGCCGCTTCGGCACCGGCGGCATGGCCCCCCACGCCACCCGGACCGACCGGCCCCGAGGCGCCCGCACCCGGCGGTCCCGCCGGGCAGCCGGTGTCTCCCGACCCGGGGTATCCGGGCGTGCCCGCTGCCGGGCAGGGCGGTGCCGCAGGGCAGCCCGGCGGTCCCGCCGGAACGGCAGCTCCTGCCGCCGGTCGACCGGCGTCTTTGGGGGCGTACCCCGGTGGGCCTGCCGTTGGGCAGCAGATGCCGCCCGGGTCGGCGCGTCCTGGTGCGTCCGCCGGGCAGCCGCCGTCTCCCGGGGCGGGCCACCACGCGGGTCCTCCCGAGCACGCCCGTGCCGCCGACGACTCCGTCGGGCCGCCCGTGGCCGGCAGCGCCTCCCCGCCCCCGCCCGGGCAGCCGGGGGCGGACCATCTGCCCACCCTCGTGGCCGGTCAGGGCGCCCCCGCCCAGCCCTCGGCGCCCGGCCCGTACGGACATCCCCAGCAGCCCGCGTACGGCTACCCCTCCGGTGGGCCCGCCGCCGGCCACACCCCGCCCTACGGGCCGCCGCCGTACGGGCCGGTGTCCGAGCCGCGCCGGGACAACCGTTCCACCGTGCTGCTCGTGGTGATCGCGCTGGTCGTCGCGCTCGCCGCCGGTGGCACCGTGTACGCGCTGATGAACGGCGGCACCGCCGACAACCGCGCCGACGGCGACCCCACCGCGCCCCCGTCACCCGGCGGCGCACCGCAGAGCTCCGCCCCCACCACCCCCGACGACACCCGGCGGCCCAGCACCTCCGCCCCCGCGGACGGCACCGTTCCCGCCGACTACCTGGGCAGTTGGTCCACCACCATCGACAACGCGAGCGGCGAGCACACCCGCAGGCTGACCATCCGGCAGGGCGAGGTCGGCGACACGGTCATGTCCCTCGTCGCCGACGGGCCCACCGGCAACGGCACCTACCACTGCGTCTTCGAGGCCCGGCTCACCGGCGGCTTCGGCGACCGGCTGGAACTCGGCCCGTCCTCCGTGACGGTCGGGCAGCCGAGCGGCGCCTGCACCCCGGGCTCCGCCAGCGAGGTCACCCTGCTCCCCGGCGGCTCCCTCCGGCGCGTGACCACCGGCAGCGGCGAACAGCTCACCTACACGCGGGACTGAACGTTCGGCGAACTCCCGGGGACGCACACCGCCGACCGCTTCGTACGGCCGTACGGTGACTGCCCGGTCGGACGTGCGGGCAGTGGCGGGGGCGGCACGATGCAGTGGCTGAGCGCGGAGAACCTGGTGGCCGTGGCGACGGCGATCCTCGGTGTCGTCGCCTCCGCCGTCATGGTCTGGTACGAGCGGCGGGTGCCGCGCAGCTGGGGGTACCTCCCACGCCTTTAAGGCAGTGGGGGAGCATCGGCTACCGCGTGCAGTTGGACGTCCCGATCGGTGACGGCCAACGGTCGAGCCGCACCAGCCGGCGGGAGGGCTGGTTCGACACGGCCTCGGCGGGGATGACGCACGCCAGCATGGTGCTGCTGCGCATCGAGAACGACGGCTCGCAGACCATCGGCCGCGACGACTACCAGAGCCCGGGAAACCACGGCCTGACCGTGGAGTTCACGGAGCGCACCATCCTCGGCGTCTCGGTCACCCAGCCCTCGGAGACCAGCCACCTCCTCGAACACTTCACCCAGGAGCGCGGCTTCGGCTACCAGGACGGCACCCTGCGCCTCCCGCGCGTCCCGCTGAACCGGGGCGCCTACTACAAACTGCTGGTGCTGCTCTCCGGCGGGCGCGTGGGCGACGGTATCCAGCTGAGCGGCGACCTCAGCGAGGGCGACGTGCACCGCAACCGCAGCGCCACCCCGGACGACAAGGCCCCGCTGTTCAGCCGGGCGGCACGGCTGATCACCATCACGCTCACGCTGTGCGTGGTGGCGCTCGCGGTGATCGTCGTGGCCCAGGACGACAGCCCGCCGCCCATCGGCTGCAGGAGCGGCACCCTGACCCTCACCGGATCGACGGCGTTCGCGCCGGTGCTGCGGGAGGTCGCGGAGAAGTACGAGCGGGACTGCGCGGACGAGGAACCGCGCATCGAGGTGGACCCGCACGGGTCGACGGCCGGGATACGGGACCTGGTGGCGGCCGGGGCGGAGGCGGACGACGGCTCGCCGCCGCTGGTGGTCCTGTCGGACGGACCCAAGCCGGGCGGGCTGCCCGAACTGCGCGGGAACCAGGTGGCGGTGTCGGTGTTCGCGCTGGTGGTGAACGACGCCGTGGGGCTGCGGAACCTGCCGACGGAGGACGTACGACGCCTCTACCGGGGCGAGATCGCGAACTGGAGCGAGCTCGGCGGCCCGGACCTGGCGGTCCACCTCGTCAGCCGGGACGCCAACTCCGGTACGAGACAGGTCTTCCAGCGCCGCGTACTGGGCCGGGGCGAGATCGCCCACTCCTCCGTCGACTGCGTGCACAAGGACGACCCGAACGCCCCCGTCATCCGCTGCGAACTCGACTCCACCGAACAGGTGCTGAAGACCGTCGCCGACATCCCCGGCGCGATCGGCTACAGCGAACACGCCCGCGCCTCCCGGGCGAAGGGACTGCACCGGCTGAACCTCGACGAAGAGGTCCCGTCCGTCGACGCCATCGAGCACGGGACGAGCTCCTACCCGTACCGGGAGATCGAGTACGCCTACACCTACGGGCAGCCGCCGGCGAACTCACTGGCGTCGGGTTTCCTGGCGTACCTCACGCGCGGCGTCGGCCAGGACGTGATCCGCACCCACGGCCATCTGCCGTGCTGGACCCCGGAGGGGATGGAGCTGTGCGCACGGGACACGCCGTGACGAGCCTGCCCGGCGCGGCTCGGGCGGACAGCCGGTTCAGCGCGGCTCGGGCGGGCGCTGGCGCGGCATGTTGGGGCGGGCCGGTCCCTGCGGGGACGGGAAGCGGCCGTGCGGGAGGGAACCCTCCGGGCGTCCCGCGCCCGCCACCGCCGTCTGGATGCCCAGCGGCGCGCCCCCCGTGCGGAACTCCACCATCCAGTCGGCCGTCTCGACCCGCACCAGCTCGGTGACGTCCTCCGAGAACCGCCGCAGCACCGACAGGCACCGCTCGGCCGCCTCGCTCGCCGTGCCGTCCGCCGGACCGAGCACCTCGCGCACGCACTCCGACGCCCAGTCGAACTGGAACGCCTGCAACCGCCGCTGCACGGCCTGCGCGGTCGCCACGTCCCGCATCCAGCCGGACGTCATCCCGAAGAACCGGTCCCCGGCCACACAGGCCACCCCGAGCAGCAGCGCCAGATAACCCCAGGGCGCGGCCCCGTCGGCCACCCCGGTCAGGTCGAGCAGCGGCAGCGCGGCCCCGGTCAGCGCGCCCACGGCCGTCCCGGCCCGCAGCGCCCACGCGCACCGCCGCTTCCACACCCGTTCCGCGAGGTACCAGGCGGCCGTGTCCAGCGCGCCGCGCTCCACCCACCGGTACAGCTCGTCCAGCCGGGCCGCCGGCTCGCCCCAGTCCCCGAGCGGGAACTCCCGCCCCTCCAGGTCGTCCGGCCAGGGCCCGGCCGCCCCTTCGCCCCACCCGTCCTGAGGCCGACCCTCGGGCTGCATCTCCGGCTGACCCACCCGGTATCTCCCTACTGACCCCTGCTGATTCCGCGTACTGTCCGTCCATGAAGTGTGACGCCAGGTGCTCACGCGCCTGACCCTTCCTACCTCCCAATGGGTGGCGGCGTCGGGGGTTCGGGCTCTTTTTCGTCCGGAAGATGGCCGTGATCAGGTATAGGGCCCCCACCGTGACTCACTCGAAAGAGTGTCGGGGCAGCGGCCCCCGCGACCACGTAGGCTCGTGCCGAACGGTAAAACCCTTACCGACGGACCGACCAAGGAGCCGAATCGTGATCCCCGGTGGTGGCCAGCCGAACATGCAGCAGCTGCTCCAGCAGGCCCAGAAGATGCAGCAGGACCTGGCCCGGGCCCAGGAGGAGCTGGCGAGGACCGAGGTCGACGGGCAGTCGGGAGGCGGCCTGGTGAAGGCCACCGTCACCGGCTCCGGCGAGCTGCGCGGCCTCGTCATCGACCCGAAGGCGGTGGACCCGGAGGACACCGAGACCCTCGCCGACCTGATCGTCGCGGCGGTCCAGGCGGCCAACGAGAACGCCCAGACCCTCCAGCAGCAGAAGCTCGGCCCGCTGGCCCAGGGACTGGGCGGCGGCGGCCTCCCCGGTCTCCCCTTCTGACCTCTTGAACCCGCGAACCCTTCGAACCTTTCGAAGACGGCCCGCGGGCCCTTACCGTACGTACTGAAGGAACACCAGGAAGGGACGGCAGTCCGTTGTACGAAGGCGTGGTCCAGGACCTCATCGACGAACTGGGGCGGCTGCCCGGCGTCGGTCCCAAGAGCGCGCAGCGGATCGCCTTCCACATCCTCCAGGCGGAACCGACGGACGTACGGCGTCTGGCGCACGCGCTGATGGAGGTCAAGGCGAAGGTCCGCTTCTGCGCGACCTGCGGGAACGTCGCGCAGGAGGAGCAGTGCAACATCTGCCGCGACACCCGCCGCGACCCGGCCGTCATCTGCGTCGTGGAGGAGCCGAAGGACGTCGTGGCGATCGAGCGCACCCGTGAGTTCCGGGGCCGCTACCACGTCCTCGGCGGCGCGATCAGCCCCATCGACGGGGTGGGCCCGGACGACCTGCGTATACGAGAACTTCTCGCGCGGTTGGCCGACGGTACGGTCACGGAGCTGATCCTGGCCACGGACCCGAATCTGGAAGGCGAGGCCACGGCGACGTACCTCGCCCGCATGATCAAGCCCATGGGCCTGAAGGTCACCCGCCTGGCCAGCGGCCTCCCGGTGGGTGGCGACCTGGAATACGCGGACGAGGTGACCCTCGGCCGCGCCTTCGAGGGGAGACGACTCCTAGATGTCTGACGCCACGCTGCACGCGACGCACCAGAACCCCGACGACTTCGCCGTCCAGATCGCCGACCAGATCGAGAGCTTCCTGGTCGCCGTCACGGAGGTCGCGAAGGGCGACGAGCCGGACTCGGCGGTCCCCTTCCTCCTCCTGGAGGTCTCCCAGCTCCTCCTGGCCGGCGGCCGCCTGGGCGCGCACGAGGACATCGTCCCCGAGGAGCGCTACGAGCCCGACATGGGCCCGGAGGCCGACGTGGACGAACTCCGCGAGAACCTCGCCCGCATGCTGGATCCGGTCGACGTCTACTCGGAGGTCTTCGACCCCTACGAGCCCCGCAAGGCCCCGGTCCCGGCCCGCATCTCCGACGACCTCACCGACGTCATCACCGACCTCCGCCACGGCATGGCCCACTACAAGGCCGGCCGCACCACGGAGGCCCTGTGGTGGTGGCAGTTCTCCTACTTCTCCAACTGGGGCACCACGGCCTCCGCGACCCTGCGGGCGCTGCAGTCGGTGGTGGCCCACGTCCGCCTGAACCAGCCCCTGGCCGAACTCGACGGCCTCGACACCGACCAGGGCATGGGCGACGACACCCTGGAGTTCGAGGCGGGCCAGGTCATGGCGGAGGAGCTGGGGGAGTCGCTGGGCGTGCGCCCGGTCACATGACCGACGGCGTGTACGTGGGCAACGCGGGCAAGGACGCGGCGCTGGACCGGGGCTGGCTCCTCGGGCACTTCAAGGACGCCGGGGACCCTCGCCACAGCGAGGCGGTGGAGATCAAGTGGGGTGTCCACCCGCGTGGTGACGAGCGAGCGCGGTGGGTGAGGGGCGAGGAACGCACGGCCCTCCTGGTCCTCGTCAGCGGCCGTTTCCGGGTCGAGCTCCCCGGCCGCAGCGTCCTCCTGGCAGAGCAGGGCGACTACGTCGTGTGGGGACGGGGAACCGACCACTCCTGGTTCGCGGAGGAGGAATCGGTGGTGCTGACCGTCCGGTGGCCGTCCGTACCCGGCTACGCGGTGGCGGAGTGACGGGAGCGGAGGTTCACCGAACCTTCAAGGGCCTCGTCGACCGAGTCCGACTGTGACGCGGGGCACTTTTCCGAGTGGTCCGCGTCGGGATGGGCATGAGCCCCCTGCACGGGCGCCGGGGAGTCTCACCATGCGATATCGCGGAGGGGTTTTTCGGGCGCTCGATAGACTGAGCCGACCGCAGCGCACACATATGTGGGCGGACTGTGGAAAACGACGGACTGAGCGAGGAGCGCACGTGGGCCTTGTCGTGCAGAAGTACGGAGGCTCCTCCGTAGCCGATGCCGAGGGCATCAAGCGCGTCGCCAAGAGGATCGTGGAAGCCAAGAAGAACGGCCACCAGGTGGTCGCCGTGGTTTCCGCGATGGGCGACACGACGGACGAGCTGATCGATCTCGCCGAGCAGGTTTCCCCGATCCCTGCCGGGCGCGAGCTCGACATGCTGCTGACCGCCGGAGAGCGGATCTCCATGGCCCTGCTGGCCATGGCGATCAAAAACCTGGGTCACAACGCCCAGAGCTTCACCGGCAGCCAGGCAGGTGTCATCACCGACTCGGTCCACAACAAAGCCCGCATCATCGATGTCACGCCGGGCCGGATCAAGGCCTCGGTGGACGAGGGCAACATCGCCATCGTCGCCGGTTTCCAGGGCGTCAGCCAGGACACCAAGGACATCACCACGCTCGGCCGCGGCGGCTCCGACACCACCGCCGTCGCCCTCGCCGCCGCGCTCGACGCCGAGGTGTGCGAGATCTACACGGACGTCGACGGTGTGTTCACCGCCGACCCGCGCGTGGTGACGAAGGCCCGGAAGATCGACTGGATCGCGTTCGAGGACATGCTCGAACTCGCGGCCTCCGGGTCCAAGGTGCTGCTCCACCGCTGTGTGGAGTACGCCCGCCGGTACAACATCCCGATCCACGTCCGCTCGTCCTTCAGCGGGCTGCAGGGCACGTGGGTCAGCAGTGAGCCGATGAAGCAAGGGGACAAGCAGGTGGAGCAGGCTCTCATCTCCGGTGTCGCGCACGACACCTCCGAGGCCAAGGTCACGGTCGTCGGCGTGCCGGACAAGCCCGGCGAGGCCGCCTCGATCTTCCGCACGATCGCCGATGCCGAGATCAACATCGACATGGTCGTGCAGAACGTGTCCGCCGCGTCCACGGGCCTGACGGACATCTCCTTCACCCTGCCGAAGACCGAGGGCCGCAAGGCCATCGACGCGCTGGAGAAGAACAAGGGCGCCATCGGCTTCGACTCCCTGCGCTACGACGACCAGATCGGCAAGATCTCCCTGGTCGGCGCCGGTATGAAGACCAACCCGGGCGTCACCGCCGACTTCTTCACCGCGCTCAGCGACGCCGGTGTGAACATCGAGCTGATCTCGACCTCCGAGATCCGCATCTCGGTCGTCACCCGCAAGGACGACGTGCCGGAGGCCGTCCGCGCCGTGCACTCGGCGTTCGGTCTGGACTCCGACAGCGACGAGGCCGTGGTCTACGGAGGCACCGGCCGCTGATGGCCGGGACCGAGGGACCCGGACGTTCCGGGCGGCCGACGCTCGCGGTCGTGGGAGCGACCGGGGCCGTCGGCACGGTCATGCTCCAGATCCTGTCCCAGCGGGCGGACGTCTGGGGCGAGATCCGACTGATCGCCTCCCCGCGCTCGGCCGGCCGCAAGCTGGCCGTGCGCGGTGAGGAGGTCGAGGTCGTGGCGCTCACCGAGGAGGCCTTCGACGGGGTCGACGTCGCGATGTTCGACGTGCCCGACGAGGTCGCCGAGCGGTGGGCGCCCGTCGCCGCCGCGCGGGGCGCGGTGGTGGTCGACAACTCGGGCGCGTTCCGCATGGACCCGGACGTGCCGCTCGTCGTCCCCGAGGTCAACCCGCACGCCGTGCGCAGGCGCCCGCGCGGGATCGTCGCCAACCCGAACTGCACCACCCTGTCGATGATCGTCGCACTGGGCGCGCTGCACGCCGAGTTCGGGCTGCGCGAGCTGGTGGTCTCCTCGTACCAGGCGGTCAGCGGCGCCGGACACGCGGGCGTGCGCACCCTGCGCGAGCAGCTCTCCCTGGTGGCCGGCACGGAGCTGGGGACCCACCCCGGTGACGTACGGCGGGCCGTGGGGGACAACACCGGGCCGTTCCCGGAGCCGGTCGCGCTGAACGTCGTGCCGTGGGCCGGGTCGCCGCGCGAGGACGGCTGGTCCTCGGAGGAGATGAAGGTCCGGGACGAGTCCCGCAAGATCCTCGGTCTGCCCTCCCTGCCCGTGGCGGTCACCTGCGTGCGCGTCCCGGTGATCACCACGCACTCCCTCACCGTGCACGCCCGCTTCGAGGGCGAGGTCACCGTCGACAAGGCGCGCGAGATCCTCGCCACCGCGCCCGGAGTGGTCCTGTTCGACAACCCGGCCGCGGGGGAGTTCCCCACCCCCGCCGACGTCGTCGGCACCGATCCGACCTGGGTCGGGCGGGTGCGGCGGGCCCTGGACGACCCCACCGCGCTGGAGCTCTTCGTGTGCGGGGACAACCTGCGCAAGGGGGCGGCGCTGAACACCGCTCAGATCGCCGAACTCGTGGCGGTTGAACGGTGAAAAGTTCTGGATCGCACAGGATTCATTTGTAGGATCTGTGTAAGCCTTGTGAGCCGGATTCCCGGCCGGACGCCCCTTGATCAGGCCGTTTCGGCGACGGAGGATTGAGCAAGGCCCGTACGAGGCTTGCACGAGGATTCACCTCCCCGTTCTCCGCAACCGCGCGGAGGGCGGGGAGCGTCTTTGCGGTCACCCTTACCGGGGGCGTGGGGGCGCTGCTCTCCGGACGTGGGGACGTCCGGAACCGGGCGTGGGGACGTCCGTTCACATGGGACACAGGGGAAGAGCGGGACACATGAGGGCATTTGATGTGCTGTCGGTGGTGCTGCCTGACGCGGGCGGACGGCCGGCCACACCGGCCGCCGCAAAAGTGACGCCCGGCACGTACAACCCTTACCGGGGGGAGCGTGTCCAACTGGCGTGGCTGAGGTACTCGACTTCACAGCGCCGCGCGGCACGGCCCTACGGCCGCCCCGCCAGGCTCGCCGACCCCGCGTGCCCGGTGCGTCCGGCGGCGGCATGCCGGTGATCGCGCCCATGCCCGCAGCGCGCCCCGCCCGCATACCAGGTCAGCGTGACGGCACCGACGACGTCGTGGCGGCCGGCACCACCGTCGACCATCTCACCGAGACCTACCGCGCGCACTACCGCTCGCTGCTGGGTCTCGCGGCACTCCTCCTCGACGACACCGCCTCCTGCGAGGACGTCGTGCAGGAGGCGTTCATCCGCGTCCACTCCGCCCGCAAACGCGTCCGGGACCCGGAGAAGACCCTGGCCTACCTGCGCCAGACGGTCGTCAACCTGTCCCGCTCCGCGCTGCGCCGCCGCATCCTCGGCCTCAAGCTGCTCTCCAAGCCCATGCCCGACATGGCGAGCGCGGAGGAGGGCGCCTACGACCAGTTGGAGCGCGACTCGCTGATCAAGGCGATGAAGGGCCTCCAGCGCCGTCAGCGCGAGGTGCTGGTGCTGCGCTACTTCGCGGACATGACGGAGGCGCAGGTCGCCGAGACCCTCGGCATCTCGCTGGGCTCGGTGAAGGCGTACGGCTCACGCGGTATCGCGGCGCTGCGGCTGGCCATGGAGGCGCCGGCATGAGCGAGGGCAAGGACGCGCGGCGCGAGGAGCGCGGGCCGGAGGGCTCGCGTCCGTCCGACGCCGCGCGGGAGTCCGAGGGCGTGCCCGCGCCCGAGGACGTACGGGAAACCGGCGACGGGAACGAGCCGGAGCACACGCACGCTGGGAACGGAACTGTGAACGACGGCCTGGACGAACAGGGCTCCGAGGGGCTCGACGCGGACGAGCTGGCACTGCGCACCCTGCTGCACCGCGCGGTGCGGGAGGTGGAGCCGGGCGACGGCACCCTGGACTATCTGCGCCGGGCCGTCCCCGCCCGCCGGGCCCGCAAGCGCCAGGCCCTCGTCGGCGTGGCCGCCGCCGCCCTCTTCCTCGGCACCGCCGTCCCCGCCCTCGTCCACGTCTCCGGCGTCACCGACTCCGACGCCAGCCCCTCCGCCGTCGGCCACGCCTCTCAGGCGCAGGGCGGCACCGGTCAGGGCAAGGACCCGGAGAGCGGGGAGAGCACCGCGGGCGGCGCCTCGGACCAGGTCGAGGGGACCGACAAGGGCGACAAGAAGGAACAGGACAAGGGCGGCACGAGCACCGGCTCCGGCACGGGGGCGACGGAGGGGGCCGACCCCTCGGCCAGCCTCTCCGCCGGGGTGCCCGCCTGCACCGCCGCCCAGCTCGGCCCGGCGACCGCGTCCAGCGCCGCACCCGACACCATGGGCGCGGTCTACGGCTCCTTCCGGGTCGTCAACGTCTCCACCGCGAGCTGTACCGTCGAGGGCGCCGGGACCGTGACCCCGACCCCGCAGGGCGCGGCCGACGCCACCAAGGTGACCTCGGCGCGGCATGTGGCGGGGGACGCGGCGGCCGGACTGCCCGACCCCTCCCTGGAGGTCGCGGAGCTGGTGCTCAAGCCGGGTGCGGCGTACGAGGTGAAGTTCGCCTGGGTGCCCTCCGAGACCTGCGCGGCTCCGGGCGACAGCACGGGCGGCGGCGGCACCGGGGGTCCCTCGCCCGACCCGACACCGAGCGGCGCCCCGACCACGACGACCGGCGCGTCCACGGGCACCGACAGCGGCATGGTCACCCAGCTGGTCAGGGAGGACGGCACGGGAGACGGCAGTGTGGCGGTGACGTACACGTCGTCCACGGGCTCGGGCTCGGCCACCACGACGGTGAGCAACGCGTGCGCGGGCACGGTGTACTTCACGGGGCTGCTGTCGGGGGTGTGACCGGCCCTACGGCGGGGGCGGGACTCCGGGCCCCCGGTCCGCCGGCGGCTGCCGGCGGTCGGCCTGTCGTCAGACCGCCGACGGACTCGGCCGCTGCGGTTCCCGCTTCCCGTCCTCGTTCCCGTCGTCCCTGTCCTGGTCCCCGTCGTCCTCGTCCGGGACCAGGCCCAGCTCCGCGTCGCGGACGAACTCCAGCTCGCGGCGGAACAGACGGAACCACATGAAGATCACGAAGCCCACGAAGGCGAACCACTCGGCGGTGTAGCCGAGGTTCTGGAACGCCTTCAGGTCGAGGCCGGTGCCGCTCGGCGCGGTCGCCGGCACCGCCTTCATGCCGGAGTCGCCGCGGTTGAGCGTGAGCCAGGCGTCGTACACGTCGTACTCCACGAGGTTCACCAGCGACGCCGAGCTGATCGCCGCCGTCTGTCCCTCGGGCAGGCCGCCGCGGGCGCTGACGCCGTTGCTGCCCGGTGTCTCGGACGCCTGGAGCGCGCCGGTGACGGTGACCTCGCCGGTGGGCGCCGCGGGCGTCCTCGCCGGGTCGGGGGTGCCGGGCAGCCAGCCCCGGACGACGGGCAGCGCCCGGCCGGTGCCGGTGCGCAGCAGGGTCAGGACGTAGTAGCCGTCCCTGTCGTCCAGCTTGCGGTCGGGCACGAGGAGCTGGGTGTCGTACCGGCCGCTCACCGTGGCCTGTTTGCCGGAGGTGGCCTTGGTCACGGGCAGCAGGTCGTCCAGCGGCCTGGCCGCCTCCCGCTTGTCCGTGGCGATGCGCGCCTCGGCGTCGCGGTGGTTGTCCACCCTGTCCTCGAACCGGCCCAGCTGCCAGGACCCCATGAAGACGCAGAAGGGGATGGAGAGCAGCAGGAAGACGTTGATCCCCCACCAGCGGGGCGTCAGCAGAAACCGGTACACGCCTTCAACGGTACGGGCCCCCGGGTGGTTCCCGGCCCGCGGGGTCACCGTGCGGCGGACGGCCCCGACGAGGGGCCGGTGAAGGATCGGGAAGAAGTTGTCCACAGGCTGGGGACCTCGGCGGCGCGATGTCCTTCCGGACAGGCAGTATGGGGTCATGACTGAGAGCAACGGGTCCGACGCGCCGGGCCGGGCCGACCACCAGACCGAGCGAGTGGAACAGGGCGCGGGCATGCCCGACTGGGAGAAGCGCTTCCGGGCGCCCCGGGTGTCCCTGCCCGACTGGGCGGAGGACGCCCCCGACCGCTCCCTGTTCGTGTCGAACGCGACGGGGACGTACGAGCTGTACGCCTGGGACCGGGCGACGGGCGAGCAGCGGCAGGTGACGGACCGGCCCAACGGCACGACGGACGGCGTGCTCTCGCCGGACGGCGAGTGGATCTGGTGGTTCGACGACAAGGACGGCGACGAGTTCGGCGTGTGGCGCCGGCAGCGGTTCACGGGCGGCGAGGACGAACTCGCGGCCCCGGGCCTGGACCCCTCCTACCCCGCCGGTCTCGCGCTGGGCCGGGACGGCCGTACGGCGGTCGTGGGCCGTTCCACGGACGAGGACGGCACGACGATCCACCTGGCCCGGACGGGAGAGGGGCCCGTGGAGATCTACCGGCACCGTGAGTCGGCGGGCGTCGGGGACCTCTCCCACGACGGTTCGCTGATCGCCGTGGAGCACACCGAGCACGGTGACGCGATGCACTCCGCGCTGCGGGTGCTGCGGCCCGACGGCACGACGGTCGCCGAGCTCGACGACACCGAGGGCGGCACCCGGGAGCTGGGCCTGGAGGTGCTGGGCTTCGCGCCGGTGGCGGGCGACACCCGGCTGCTCATCGGTCACCAGCGGCGCGGACGCTGGGAGCCGCTGGTGTGGGACGTGGCGACGGGGGAGGAGACCGACCTCGCGCTGGAGCTGCCCGGTGACGTGAGCGCCGAGTGGTATCCGGACGGCACGGGGCTGCTCATCGCGCACGGCTTCGAGGCCCGCGGCGAGCTGTTCCGCTACGACCTGGCCGGGCGCCGGCTGGTGGAGATCCCCACCCCGCGCGGCGCGGTCTCGGGTGCGACGGCCCGGCCCGACGGCAGCGTGGAGTACCTGTGGTCGTCGGCGGCCCAGCCGCCGGCCGTGCGGTCCACGGCGGGCGGAGTGGTCCTCGACCCGCCCGGGATGAAGTCGCCCGGGTCGGTCCCGGTGGAGGACGTGTGGGTGGAGGGACCCGGCGGCCGTATCCACGCCCTCGTCCAGAAGCCGGCCGGCGCGAGCGGTCCGCTCCCGACCGTCTTCGACATCCACGGCGGCCCCACCTGGCACGACAGCGACTCCTTCGCGGCCGGCCCGGCCGCCTGGGTCGACCACGGCTACGCGGTGGTCCGCGTCAACTACCGGGGCTCCACGGGCTACGGCCGCGCCTGGACCGACGCGCTGAAGCACCGGGTGGGCCTGATCGAGCTGGAGGACATCGCGGCGGTGCGGGAGTGGGCGATCACCTCCGGTCTCGCCGACCCGGCCCGGCTGATCCTCACCGGCGGCTCCTGGGGCGGCTACCTCACCCTGCTGGGCCTCGGTACGCAGCCGGACGCGTGGGCGCTGGGCATCGCGGCGGTACCGGTCGCCGACTACGTCACGGCGTACCACGACGAGATGGAAGCGCTGAAGGCGATGGACCGCACGCTGCTCGGCGGCACCCCGGAGGAGGTCCCCGACCGCTTCGAGGCGTCCTCGCCCATCACCTACGTCGACCAGGTGAAGGCCCCGGTCTACATCTCGGCGGGCGTCAACGACCCCCGCTGCCCCATCCGGCAGATCGAGAACTACGTCAAACGCCTGGAGTCCCGCGACGCCCCCCACGAGGTCTACCGCTACGACGCGGGCCACGGCTCCCTGGTAGTGGACGAACGCATCAAACAGGTCCACCTGGAACTCGAGTTCGCAGCCCGGCACCTGCCCGCATAGCCGCGGCCGACCGCGCCCCCGTAGCTGCGGCCAGCCGCACCGCCGTAGCTGCGGGCAATCGTGCCGCTGGGGCGGCGCCCACCCTCCAGCGGCCGCAGGGCGCGCCGCGCCTCCGTAGCTGCGGCCAGCCGCACCGCCGTAGCTGCGGGCAACCGGGCCGCTGTAGCTGCGGGCAATCGTGCCGCTGGGGCGGCACGGGTGGGCGCAGCGGCACCTCGCGAACGCGGGCAAGTGAAGCCAACCCCCGCCCAGCGGCAGCCCGCGCACCCCGCAGCGGGGGTGGGTGAAGCCCGCCCCCGCCCAGCGGCACACGGCACGCGCTACGTCGCGCTCCGCGCCCGCCGCCCCAGCAACTCCGCCAGCCCCCGCCGGGTGGCGGCCAGCACCACCCGGTCCTCGGCACGCAGCACATACGTGTCAGGGAGGTCCCACACCAGCCCGGAACCCGGCGCTTCCTCCCCGCCGGAGGCGGACCCCGCCGTGTCCAACGCCAGCACCCGCCAGGCCCCCGCCCGAAACGCCTCCCCCACCGTCCGCCCCTCCAACTGCGCGTGCCCGCCCACGACCACCGCCGCGAACAGCAGCACCCGCCGCTCCACCGGTATCGCCCCCAGGATCTGCCGCCCCATCATCGCCCCGGCGAAAGCCGGCGCCGCCAGGTGCGACACGCTCCGGCTCCGCGTCAGCGCCGACGGATGCGCGGTCCGCAGCGTCCGGTACACCGCCTTCGCGAAGTCGTCGTCGTACAGCCGCAGCACCGCCCGCAGATCGGGCCGTACGGACCGCGCGTACAGCACCGCCTCCAGATTCGTCGTATCCGCACTGGTCAGCGCGAGCAACGCGTCCGCACGGTGGATCTTCGCGGCCTCCAGCACCCCCTCCTGCGTGACGTCACCCAGCACCACCGGGACCCGTAGCCGCCGCGCCACGGCCATCCCCCGCGCCTCCGGATCGGCCTCGACGCACACCACCGGGATGTGCAGCTCCCGCAGTCGCGTCAGCACCCGCGTCCCGATCTTGCCCAGTCCGAGCAGCACCACGTGCCCGCCCAGCCCGCGCGGCGGCTTCCGCAGCGCCGACGCCGTGCGGAACGTCCCCAGTGCTTCCAGCACCGCCGCCAGCAGCACCGGCAGCAGCAGCAACCCCACCAGCATGGACAGCAGTTGCAGCACCTGCCGCCCGGTGGACTGGTTGTGCGCGGGCTCGTTGATCGCGAAGAGGTCGAGCAGGGTGACGTACGTGGCGTGCAGCGGATTGTCCTGTGTCACCACCGTCAGCGCGACGGCGAGCGCGATCACCGCCGCCACCAGCCCCGCCAGCGACCACCGCAGCCGCCGCGAGAACAGCGAGGCGAACGGGGGACCGCCCCGCCCGGCCGGCAACGACGGCCCGGAGTAGGACAGTTGCTCCAGCACCACCGTCCCGCGCCCGGTCGCCGCCGCCACCGCCGCCGCGTCGGGCAACAGTTGCGGCCCCTGCTCGCCGCTGTCCTCCGAACCCTCGGCCCCAGCGGGGTCGTTGCTGGTCGCGGAGAGCAGCGCGAGTGTGCACAGTCCCGGATCGGCCACCTCGCCCGGCCCCGGAGGCCGGCGCTCCACCGCCCGCAGCAGCAGCCCCTCCGCGTCGACGACCTTGCTGGTGCCGACGAGCGCGGTGGCGACCAGCGCGGGCGCGGCCGTGTCGGCGTCGGACAGCACGGTCGTGGCGATGTCGGCCCCACCGGCCCCACCGGCCTCGCCACGTCCCGTGGCACCGCCGCCACTGCCGCCACCCGCCAACACGGCTGCCTGATCGAGGAGTTCCTCGATGTGCTGGCCCAGTCGCCGGTTGTAGAGCCGCAGGACGAGCCGCAGCCGGGGGTTGAGCCGGCGGGCGGTCAGGGCGGCACGGATGTTGGTCTCGTCGTCGTCGTACACCAGCGCCAGCGCGGCGGCGCGTTCCACCCCGACTTCGGCGAGCACGGCCTCGGTCGGTTCGGCGGCCTCCACGACCCGTTCGCCGGGCGCCAAGGTGTCGTCGGACCCGCCGTTGCCCCGGTTGACGGCGGTCACGACCCGGTCGAGCAGGGCGGCGGAGGCCGCGCGGGCCCGTCCCGCCATCGGTTGCCGGCCGCTGCGCCCGGACGGCGGTACGACGAGGGTCACCTGCTCGCGGTACACCCCGCGCAGTTCGGCGGCGAGTCGGTGCGCCAGCCCGTCGTCGCCGCACACCACCATGTGCGCCGACGGGTCGCTGGGCAGGGCCGGGTTGGGAAGGAGGCTCACCACAGGGGAGAAGACTGCCTCATGGTGACGGGTGGTTCCAGGTCACCTCTGAACGGCCGCGTCCCGGCCTCCGTACCAAGGGAGTAGGGGCCCGAGCGCGGCCCCGTTCTCTCTCACGCGCATCCACCGGAGGTGCACCCGGCCCGTGGCCATCACGAAACCGCCCCCGCACGGCACCGCCGAACCCCACGGCAGCCGGGGGGAGGAGACGCACGACGAGGAGTCCAGCCACCTCACCTCCCCCCTCCTCCTCACCCTCGTCCTCCTCACGGCCGTGATGCTCCAGGACCCCGTCCGCCGCGCCCTGGCCACGCCGGTGACGCAGAGCTGGATGACGGTGTTCGTGGCGGTGGTCCTCCAGGCACTCCCCTTCCTGGTGCTCGGCGTCCTGCTGTCGGCGGCGATCGCGGTGTTCGTCCCGCCGTCGTTCTTCGCCCGTGCCCTGCCGAGGCGCCCCGCGCTGGCCGTACCCGTCGCGGGCGCGGCGGGGGCGGTGCTGCCGGGCTGCGAGTGCGCGTCCGTGCCGGTGGCGGGCGCGCTGGTGCGCAGGGGAGTGGCGCCGGCGGCCGCTCTGGCGTTCCTGCTCTCCGCCCCCGCGATCAACCCCATCGTGCTGACGGCGACGGCGGTCGCCTTCCCCGGCAACCCAGAGATGGTGCTGGCCCGTTTCGTCGCGAGCCTGCTGGTGGCGTGTGCGATGGGCTGGCTGTGGCAGCGCCTCGGCCGCACCGACTGGCTGCGCCCGCCCTCCCGTTCGCCGTACGACGGCCGGGGCAGGGGCGCGGCGTTCTGGGGCTCGGTACGGCACGACGTGATGCACGCGGGCGGCTACCTGGTGGTCGGCGCGATGGCTGCGGCCACGCTGAAGGCGGTGGTCCCGGCGGAGTGGCTGCGCGCGGCGGCCGGCAGCCCGGTGCTGTCGGTGCTGGCCCTGGCCGTCCTGGCGGTGCTGCTGTCGATCTGCTCGGAGGCGGACGCGTTCGTGGCGGCGTCGCTCACCCAGTTCTCGCTGACGGCCCGGCTCGCCTTCCTGGTCGTGGGACCGATGGTCGACCTGAAGCTCTTCGCCATGCAGGCGGGCACGTTCGGCCGCGCCTTCGCCCTGCGCTTCGCGCCCGCGACCTTCGCCCTGGCGGTGGTCGTATCGGCCCTGACGGGAGCGGTGCTGCTGTGAAGCCGGCCCTGAACCACCAGGCCCAGGCGGCCCTGCTGTTCCTCCTCGGCGCGACCGTGCTGCACGCCGGCCTGACCGATCTGCACCTGCGGTACGTCAAGGCGGGCCTGCGCCCGCTGCTCCTGCTGTCGGGCGCGGTACTGATCGCGACGGCGGCGGCGACGGTCTGGTACGAGTGGCGTCGCGGGCCGCGCTCGAAGGAATCAAAGGAATCAAAGGAATCAACGGAGCCGGAGGAGTCGAAGGAGGCGCACCGGGAACCCCGTGTCTCCTGGCTCCTGACCCTCCCCCTCTTCGCCCTGATCCTGGTCGCCCCGCCCGCCCTCGGCTCCTACAGCGCCACCCACACCGGTACGGCCCTGCAGAAACCCCTCGGCTACCCGGAGCTGCCCGAGCGGGGGCCGCTGCGTCTCGGGGTCGGGGAGTACGCGGCCCGCGCGGTCTACGACCACGGCCGTCACCTGCGCGACCGCTCGATCTCCGTCACCGGTTTCGTGGCCCTGGACGGCACCGGCACCCCGTACCTGGTCCGTATGGGCCTCAACTGCTGTGCCGCCGACGCCCAGCCGGTCAAGATCGCCCTCACCGGCGAGGTCCCTCCGGTCCTCCGGCCGGACACCTGGCTGGAGGTCACCGGCCGCTACACGCCGCGCCGTACGAAGGATCCCGTCAACGACGGCCCCGTCCCGTACCTCGAGGTCACCCGCGCCGAACCGGTCCCGGTCCCGCAGGACCCGTACGACGAGGCGTGGAGCGGCTAGGACTGGTACGGCTGCTGCTGCGACTGCTGCCCGTAGCCCTGTCCGCCGCCGATCGCCTGTGCCTGGAGCTGCTCGGCCTGCTCCTTGGTCACCTTCTGCTCCGCGCCGCAGAAGGTGCACTGCGTCGTGTACTTCGTCGAGACCGGGAACAGCGGGACGAAGAACAGGGTGAACTTGGTGACCCGCTTCCTGAGCGTGTGCGCGGCGGGGTTCCCGCACTGCGCGCACACCAGCGTCAGTATCGCGAGCTGGTACAGGTACCCCTTGGTGCCAAAAATGATCATGTCGTCGATCCTTCCCGGGCCTCGGCCCCCCGAACCACCACACCAGACGGTGACCGCGGTCGGCAACGTGACCGGCCACAACACTGCCGCACCCTGCACAAGCGCGCCGGCCCTCGGCGTTGACACGCTGCACCCATGACCGGAACCCCAGCCGTGCAGATCACCGTCTCCACCGTGTCGCTCACCGTCGACGACGTGAACGCCTCGCGGCAGTTCTTCACCGCCCACCTCGGCTACCGGGAGATCGCCGCCGCCGACGGATTCGCCTCACTGACCCGGGGCGACGCGGCCGTCGACATCGTCCTGCTGCGCCGGGGCACCGAGGTCCTGCCCGCCGACCAGCGCGACCGGCACGCCGCCGGACTCGTCCTGGCCTTCACGGTCACCGGCATCGAGGGCGAGGAACGGCGGCTGCGGGAGCGGGGGGTGACCATCACCATGCCGCTGCGCAAGGAGCCGTGGGGCGAGCGGCTCTTCCAGGTCACCGACCCCAACGGGATCGTCGTCCAGTTCGTGGAGTGGGCGGCCCCCGACGAGGTGGGGGCGGGCGCGGGCGCCTAGGGTGGACGCCGTACACCGGGGCCGGCCCGCCGCGGCCCGCACCGGTCCGTACTGATCCGTACCGGTCCGTACGAGAGGGGATGGTGGAGATCGCCAGGCAGGCCGATGCCGTCCACCGGACCCGCACCCCCCTGAGCAGGGCGCGGGTGCTGTCCGCCGCCGTCACCCTGGCCGACGAGGGCGGGGTCGACGCGCTCAGCATGCGGAAGCTGGCGCAGGTGCTCGGCGTCGTACCCATGGCGCTGTACAAGCACGTGGCCAACAAGAACGAGCTGCTGGACGGCATGACCGACGTCCTCGTCGGTGAGATCGACCCACCGGTCGCGGACGCCGACTGGAGGACCGCCGTCCGGCTGCGGGTGCTCTCCGCCCGCCGCATGCTGCTGCGCCATCCGTGGGCGCCCGGGGTCATCGAGGCGCGGATGAAGGCGCGGGCCGCGCCGACCCCCGTGATGATGGCGTACCTGGACTCGATGATCGGGATCTTCCGGGCCGGGGGCTTCTCGCTCGACCTGGTCCATCACGCGATGCACGTCATGGGCAGCCGGCTGCTGGGCTTCTCCCAGGAGCTGTTCGAGGACGGCGCCGGCCGTGAGCCGGACCCGGACGCGCTGCCGCCCGAGGAGATGGCCGCGCGCTACCCCCACATCACCGAACTGGCCATGGCGGTCACCCACGACGAGGGGTCCGTCGTCGGCTCGGGCTGCGACGACCAGTACGAGTTCGAGTTCGCCCTGGACCTGACGCTGGACGGTCTGGCCCGGCTGCTGCCCTGACATCCTTCCTGGCCCTTGTCAGGTGTACGGCGTACACCCATGATGGTGGGTGTACGCCGTACACCCGTACATCCGTGAGGGGGAGATCCGGATGAAGGCGATCGTCCAGGACCGCTTCGGCCCGCCGGACGTCCTGAAAGTGGCAGACATCGACCGACCCGAACCGGGGGCCGGGCAGGTACTGGTGCGGGTGCACGCCGCCGCGCTCAACCCGTACGACTGGCACATGCTGCGCGGCGACCCGTACGCGGCCCGGCTGACCGGGGACGTGGGGCTGACCCGCCCGAAGTCACGTGTGGCCGGGATCGACGCGGCCGGGCGGGTCGAGGCGGTCGGCACCGGAGTGCGGGGGCTGGGTCCCGGCGACGAGGTGCTGGGCTTCTGCCCGGGCGCCCTCGCCGAGTACGCGTGCACCGCCGAGGACCTCCTGGTCCCCAAGCCCGCGCACCTGACCTTCGAACAGGCCGCGGCCGTACCGATGGGGGCGGTGACGGCCCTGCGCGGCATCCGGACCGTGGGGCGGGCGCGGGCGGGGCAGCGGGTGCTGGTCAACGGGGCCGGCGGCGGCGTGGGCACGTTCGCCGTGCAGATCGCCGCGTCCCTCGGCGCCGAGGTCACCGGCGTGTGCAGCGCCCGCAACACCGACCTGGTGCGCTCGCTGGGCGCCGAGCACGTCATCGACTACGCGCGCGAGGACTTCACCGACGGCCGCGCACGCTACGACGTCATCCTGGACAACGTGGGCAACCACCCGCTGGGCCGGCTGCGCCGGGCGCTCACCCCGACGGGGACCCTGGTGGGCAACGGCGGCGGCTCACCCGGCCACGTGTTCGGCGCTATGGGGGCCATGCTGAAACTCCTCGCGGTCAACACGGTCGCCCGGCAGCGGCTCCGGGTGATCCTTCCGGCGGCCCCGGCCGGTCCCGTCCACGAGGACCTGCTCGCCGTCACCGCGCTCATCGAGTCCGGCCGCCTCGCGCCGGTGGTCGACCGGACGCACCCGCTGGCCGGGACGGCCGAGGGCCTGCGTGAGGTGGAAGGGGGGCACGCCCGCGGCAAGGTCGTCGTCACCGTTCCCTGAGGGCCGGGGTCCGATGACCGGGAGGAAGCCGGATCCTGTGGCGGAAACATTCGCGTAAGTGGCATTCGGCATGGAATGGCGCATTCCGTCAAAGCGGTCATGGCGGAGTGGTCGGTCAATAGAGTCCGAGTGTGCCTGCATATGAAACTTCCGTTCGTTTTTCCGTGCTGGGGCCGGTTCGGGCGTGGCGCGGTGAACAGGAGCTGGACCTCGGATCGCCGCAGCAGCGCGTGGTGCTCGCGACGCTGCTGCTGGGCCGGGGACGCCCGGTCGCCCTCGGCGAACTCATCCGTGCCGTCTGGGGCGAGACGCCCCCGGCGGCCGCCGTGTCCGTCCTGCGGACCTATGTGTCGCGCCTGCGCAAGGTTCTGGAACCCGGACGGGAGCCGGGCCGGCCGCCCGCACTGATCGTCTCGGTCGGCGACGGCTACGCGATCCGGGTCCCGGAGGACTCCCTGGACCTCACCGTGTTCGAACAGCGGGTCGCGGAGGCGAAGAGACGGTACGCCGCCGGCGAACTGCCGGCCGCCGGTGAACTGCTGCGCACGGCGCTCGGCGCATGGCAGGGACCGGCGCTGGCGGGCCTCCCCGGCCCGCTGGCGGAGTCGGAGTACTCATGGCTGGACGAGCAACGGCTCACCGCGCTGGAGACCCGGCTGGACATCGACGTCACGCTCGGACGCCATGACACGGTCGTTCCCGAGCTGCTCTCGCTGGCCGCCAGACACCCGCTGCGCGAGCAGGTGTGCCGGCTGCTCATGCTGGCGCTGTACCGGTCCGGCCGGCAGGCCGGCGCACTGGAGGCCTACGGCAGGACGCGGGACGCCCTGGTGACCGAGCTGGGCATCGAACCGGGCGCACCGCTCAAGGACCTGCACCACCGCATCCTGACGGCTGATCCGTCCCTTCTCCCTGGCCCGACTCCGGTCCCGTTCCCGGCCGTCGCTCCGTTCCCGCCCCCGGCTCCGGCCCCGTTCCCGCCCCCGGCTCCGGCCCCGTTCCCGGCCGTCGGCCCGGCTCCGGACGCCGGCCCGTTCCCGTTCCCGGCAGCCGGTCCGTCCCCGACCTCGGCCTTGTCCCCGGCCGTCGGCCCGACCCCGGCAGCCGACCCGTTCGCGACCCCGACTCCGACTCCGGCCCCGCTCCCGGCCGTCGGCCCGCCCCCGGCCGTCGGCCCGACTCCGGCCGCCGGTCCGTTCCCGTTCCCGGCAGCCGGTCCGTTAGCGTCCACGCCCCCGACTCCGGCCACGCCCCCGGCAGCCGACCCGTCCCCGCGACCGGCTCCCCCGGCCGAGCGCGGTTTCCCGGACCCCGTCGAGTACCCGGCCGCCCGCCCGGCGCAACTGCCCGCCGACCTGCCGGCCTTCGTCGGCCGGCAGGCGGAACTCCAGCGGATACGTGCCCTGTTGCCCGAGGACGGCAGCCCGCCGGCGACCCTGGTGATCAGTGCGATCGGCGGCATGGGCGGCATCGGCAAGTCCGCCCTGGCCGTGCACTGGGCCCACGAGGTCGCCGACCGCTTCCCCGACGGGCAGCTCTACATCAACCTGCGCGGCTTCGACCCGACCGGCACGGTCATGACGCCCGACGAAGCCGTCCGTGTCTTCCTCGACGCGCTCGGCGTACCCCCGCAGCGGATCCCCGGCGACTTCGACGCCCAGGTGGCGCTGTACCGCAGCGTGCTCGCGCGGCGGCGGGTACTGGTCCTGCTCGACAACGCCCGCGACACCGAGCAGGTCCGCCCGCTGCTGCCCGGCTCCCCGGGCTCCCTGGTCATCGTCACCAGCCGCAGCCGGCTGTCCGGCCTGATCGCCGGGGAAGGGGCCCACCCGCTGACGCTGGACCAGATGACGCCCACCGAGGCGTTCGACCTCCTCGCCGCCCGCCTCGGCACCGACCGGCTGGCGGAGGAACCGCGGGCGGCCGGCGAGATCATCGCGCGGTGCGGCCGGCTGCCGCTGGCGCTGGCCATCGTCGCCGCCCACGCCGGGGTCCGCCCCGGCTTCCCGCTCAGCGCCATCGCCGAGGAGGTGCGGGACAGCCACGGCAGCCTCGACGCCTTCGCCGGGGGCGACGACATCACCACCGACGTACGGGCCGTCTTCTCCTGGTCGTACAAGGCGCTGTCCGCCCCGGCCGCCCGGCTGTTCCGCCTGCTGGGCCTGCACTGCGGACCCGACATCTCCGTACCCGCCGTCGCCGCGCTCGCCGGTCTCCCGCCGCGCGAGGCCCGCGGCCTGCTCGGCGAACTCACCCGCGCCCACCTGCTCACGGAACACTTCCCGGGCCGCTGCACCCTGCACGACCTGCTGCGCGTCTACGCCGCCGAACGGGCCCGCGCCGAGGAGACGGCACGGGAGCGGGACGAGGCCGTCGAGCGGCTGCTGACCTGGTACCTGCACACCGCCGACGCCACCTACCCGCACATCACCCCCAACCGCCGCCGGATCCCGCTGGAACCGCTGCCGGACGGGTGCCGGCCGCTGGTGTTCACCACGCGCGAGGAGGCCCTGGAGTGGTGTGAGACCGAGCGGCCCAACCTGGTGGGCGCGGTGCACCAGGCCGCCGGGTCCGGGCAGCCGGGCATCGCGTGGCGGCTGCCCGCCGTCCTGTGGGGGTTCTTCTACCTCCGCAGCCATACGCACGAATGGCTCGACACCGCCACCACGGGCCTGGCCGCCGCCCGCGCCGCCCACGACCGCAAGGGCGAGGCCCAGGCGCTCGCGGACAGGTCGGCGGCGCTGCGCGACTCCGGCAGACTGGAGGAGGCCATCGGTCCGCTGCGCGAGGCCATGGCCATCTTCCGGGACCTCGGGAACGCGGCGGGCAGGACGGCCACCGTGTCCAACCTGGGCGACGCGTACCTGCAGGCCGGCCACCTCCGCAAGGCCGTCGAGTACACGCGCCGGGGACTGGCCATCGCCCGGGCCACCGGCAACGTGTGGAGCCAGGGCATCGCACTGTCCAACCTGGGCGACGCCTACCAGCGGCTCGGCCGGTTCGACGAGGCCGTCGACTGCCTGGAGCAGGCGCTCGCCATCCTGCGGGCCCACGACAACCGCTGGGTCGAGGGCATCACCCTGGACATCCTCGGCACGGTGCACCGCCGGCTCCACCACTACGACGAGGCGGTCGAGCACTACCACCAGGCGCTCAAGACCCACCGGGACATCGGCAACCGGTGGGGGGAGGGCCACACCCTGGGCAACCTCGGGGACGCCCAGTTCGGCGCCGGGGAGTCCGAAGCGGCGCGCGGCAGTTGGCTGGAGGCGCTGGCGATCCTCTCGGAGTGCGACCACGCGGACGCCGAGAAGGTCCGCGAGCGACTCGCCCGACTGGACTGAGTCCGCACCGTCCGACACACGTCTCCTTCGGTTCTCCTCCGGCTTTCCTTCGATCAGGACCCGGCCGCGGCATAGGGGGAAGGCAGCGGCCGGGCACCCGTACAACGGGAGGCGGATGAGGAAGGTTCAACTCCCGGGCCGAATCGTCGTGGGCGCCGTCCGGCGCGGCCTCGACCGCCTCAGTATTTTCTTATTGGCGCCGGTATGAACGCATTTTTCCCATCGGCGTGAACCAATGCGCCCCCGGACTCGTTGGATCCTTCGGATTCCGTCGATTCCGCTCCGCCCGTGTGAGGAGGGCAGCAGCAGCCATGGTCCGCTTCGAAGTGCACATCTCCGACGAGGGGTTCGCCGGCATCGACGGGGAGCCCCTGGTCCCCGACGCGGGCCGGTCCGTGCACGAGGCCGTGCTGGACCGGCTGCGGCGGTACGCGGAGGAGCGGGGCGCACCGGTCGAGGCGACGGTGAACGACGGACCCGGCACCACCCACTTCGTCCTCCAGGTCGCCCCCGACGGCTCCAGCCGAGTCGTCATCCCCGCGGACCCGGCCCCGGACCGGCCCGCCGCGGGGGCGCCGCCCTCCGCTCCGCTGCCGGCCGACCTGGCCGAAACCGTCACCCGCATCAACGCGTTGACGTCCGACGGCCGGCTCGACGAGGCGTCCGCCGCCGCGACCGCGCTCCGCGGGAACCTGACGGCCTCCCTGGGCGCCGAGCACCCGGACACCCTGGAGGCGCGGGCGATGGAGGCGTACCTGGCCCATCTGCGCGGTGACCACCGCGAGGCCACGGTGCTGGCCCTGGACGTGGCCCGGACCCTGTGCCGGACCGGCGACGCGCAGGCCCCCGCGGCGGTGGCGCGGGCGGCCGCCGCCTGGCGACGGCTGGACGACGACCGGGTCGCCGTCACCCACGGACGCGAACTCCTGCGGCTGTGCGACAGCCTGCACGACGAGGGCCTGATGCCTCCCGAGCACGCCGACCTGGCCCGCCGGGTCCGCAGGCGGCTGGAGAAACTGACGACCCGATGTACGGGGTCGTAAACCGCACGTCAAACGAATGTGGAACGTTCCCAGTGAAACTCCGTCCCACGGAGGCCCCGGCCCGCGGTCCCCCCCATGACCGGGCCCGGACACCCCAAGGAGCGGGAGCACACCATGAACGTGACGGTCATCGGGTCGGCGAACGCGCCCTCACCCGAGGAGCGGGCGATGCGTGACCTCTACGTGGAACACGGCCCGGCGCTCTACGCGTACGTGCTGCGCATGCTGGGCGGCGACACGCACCTCACGGAGGACGTCATCCAGGAGACGTTGCTGCGCTGCTGGGCCAAGCGGAACCTGGCCGACGACGAGGGCATGGCCGTACGCCCCTGGATGTTCCGCGTCGCCCGCAACATCGTGATCGACGCGCACCGTATGCGCACGGCCCGGCCCGCGGAGATCGGCGGCGTCACCTGGCTCGCCGAACTGGGCGCCGAGGCGGACGACGTCGACCGCGTGCTGTCGTCCATCGTCCTGCGCGACGCCCTGGGCGCCCTGTCCCCCGCCCACCGCGAGGTCCTGGAGGCCACCTTCTTCGCCGACCGCAGCACCCAGCAGGCGGCCACCACCCTCGGCGTCCCCCAGGGCACGGTGAAGTCCCGCGTCCACTACGCCCTGCGCAGCCTCAGAACGGTCCTGGAGGAACGCGGGGCGCGCTGAGCGGGCCGGCCGTGATGCCCGCCCGCGGTCGCATCAACGGCTGACAGGTTCTTCAAGGGTTCTTCATCGACGCCGTCCTACGGTCGGTCTGCCCGCCGCGTCCGCGGACGGGTTCGGCAGGAGAGCGGGAGAACCGGTGAGGGCGAATCGGGTACTGCTGGCCGCGGCGGCCTCGGTCGTGGCGCTGGCGTTGACCGGCTGCGGGGGCGACGAGGGCGACTCGGACATCCCGACGGCCGCGAGCGGCGGCGCGGCCACGCCGTCCGCCGGATCGGACGCTCAGGGCGGCGGGGACGACGTGGCCGCCTATGTGCAGGCGCAGCGCGAGTACGTGAAGTGCCTGCGGGAGAACGGGGTCGACGCCCCGGACCCGGACGAGAAGGGGACCATCGACTTCGGGGACAACCTGGACCTGAAGAAGGACGCGAAGTTCCGGGCGGCCACGGAGAAGTGCGCCGAGTACCTGGCGGCCGTGCCCGAGAGCATCGAGAAGGGCAACCAGTCCAAGCTCACCGCCGAGCAGATCAAGGTGAAGCAGCAGTACGCGAAGTGCATGCAGGAGAACGGCGCCGCCGACTTCCCCGACCCGGGCCCCGACGGCCTCGGACAGGGTGAATGGGACCAGAGCTCCGCCGGTGCGAAGCGGGCCATCCGGATCTGCGGGCCGATCGTGGGTGTTCCGGAGAACCCGGGCCCCGGCAAGGGCTGACCGTGGCGGATACGGTGACACGGATCGATGACGAGTCCGAGGCGGTGCCCGAACCGCCGCGCGGCGGACGGGGACGGCGTACGGCGCTGATCGCCCTGGCCGTGGTCGTCGTGGCGGCGGTCGCCGTGGTGGGCGCCCTGGGCCTCGGCGGTGGTGAGGACGAGAGCGCGGACGCACCGCCCCGGACCGGTTCGCTGGTCGAGGTGGTCCGGGCCACGCTGACCGAACGCACCGAGGTGGACGGCCAGTTGGGGTACGGCACGGAGATACCCCTGCCGGTCAAGGCGACCGGGACCGTGACCGGGCTGCCCGAGGCGGGGGCCACGGTGAAGCGCGGCGACACACTGCTGCGCGTCGACGACCGCCCGGTGGTGCTGCTGTACGGGTCGCTGCCCATGTACCGGGACCTGGGGCTGACCGCCACCGCGTCCGGGGGAGACACCGCACCCGAGGGCGGCACCACGGCCTCCGGCGAGGGCAAGACGGACGGCGGGACCGGCGGCGGCGCCGCCGCGAGCCCCTCCGCGCCGCCGGCGCCGACGGACACGGGGGCCGCCGCGGTGACGGAGCTCAAGGGCATGGACGTCCTGCAGTTCGAGACGAACCTGGCCGCGCTCGGCTACACCGGCTTCACGGTGGACGAGACGTTCACCGACGGGACGGCGGACGCCGTCGAGCGGTGGCAGAAGTCGCTCGGGATGCCCGAGACCGGCAGGGTCGGCATCGGGGACGTCATCTACTCCGCCGGCAAGGTGCGGATCGGCCGGCCGGGCGTCCGGCTGGGCGAAGCCGTCACCGAGAACGCCCTCACGTACACCGGTACGGCACGCAAGGTCGTCGTCGACGCCTCGGCCGCCGACGCCTCCTGGGCCGTACGCGGCGCGGCCGTCCGGGTCCGGCTGCCCGACGGCAAGACCGTACGGGGCGAGGTGGCGTCGGTGGGCAGGCAGGCCAGTGCGCCCGAGGGCGGTTCCGGTGAGGACGGTTCGGGGCGGGGCGGGGCGACCGTGCCGGTGACCGTCACCATCGAGGACCAGAAGTCCGTGGGCCGGCTGGAGAGCGGCCCCGTCACCGTCGAGTACGTCGGACGCGAGGCCAAGGACGTGCTGACCGTGCCGGTCGCCGCGCTGGTGGCGCTCGCGGAGGGCGGGCACGGGCTGGAGACGGCGGACGGCGGCTTCATCGCCGTGAAGACCGGGCTGTTCGCCGACGGCAAGGTGGAAGTGAGCGGTTCCGCGGTGCGCGCGGGACTGAAGGTGAGGATTCCCGAATGAGCGGCGGAGACCGGGCCGTCGTCGAGTTCGACGCCGTCTCGAAGACGTATCCGGGCCCGGTGGCCGCGGTCCGCGACGTGAGTCTGCGGATCGGACGCGGGGAACTGGTCGGGGTGGTCGGCCCGTCCGGCTCCGGCAAGTCCAGCATGCTCAACCTCATGGGCAGCCTGGACCGGCCCACTTCGGGCCGGGTCCTGGTCGACGGCCACGACGTGGCGAGACTGTCCGACCGCGAGGTCTCCGCGCTGCGGGCCACCCGGATCGGCTTCGTCTTCCAGCAGTTCCACCTCGCGGTCGGGGTACCGGTCCTGGACTCGGTGGCGGACGGACTGCTCTACGCGGGCGTCCCGATGCGGCGGCGCCGGGCCAGGGCCGCGGCGGCGCTGGACCGGGTCGGGCTCAGCCACCGCGTCCGGCACCTGCCCCACCAGCTCTCCGGCGGTGAGCGGCAGCGGGTCGCCGTGGCCCGTGCCGTGGTCGGCGGGCCCTCGGTGCTGCTCGCGGACGAGCCGACCGGCAACCTCGACTCCGCGTCGGGCGCGGCCGTACTCGCCCTGCTGCGCGAACTGCACGCGGCCGGCACCACCGTCGTGGTCATCACGCACGACCGCGAGATAGCCGCACAGCTCCCGCGACGCATCGAGATGCGCGACGGACGCGTGGTCACCGACACGTCGGCCGATACGCCGGTCGGCACGTCCACCGACCCGTCGGCCGGCCCGTCGATCGGGGTGACCCGATGACGGACGGCACCCCCGGACCCTCCCGGCGGGAACCGGGCGACCGGCTGCGGGCCGCCCGGCTCGGGCCCGCGGACGTCGTACGGCTCGGCGGTACGGGGCTGCGGACGCGTCCGCTGAGGGTCTTCCTCTCGGCGCTCGGCATCGCCATCGGCGTCGCCGCGATGATCGCGGTGGTCGGCATCTCCGGCTCCGGACAGGCGGAGGTGGACCGGCGGCTCGACGCCCTCGGCACGAATCTGCTGCGGGTGGCCCCGGGCGAGTCCCTGACGGGCGAGAAGGCCGAACTGCCGTACGAGGCCGTCTCGATGGTCCGTCGTATCCCGCCGGTGCGGCAGGTGGCCGCCACCGGCGCGACCGACGCGCACGTCTACCGCAACGACCACATCGCCATCGGCCGGACCGGCTCCCTGACCGTGCTCGCGGCCGGCACCGATCTCCTGCCGGCCGTCGGCGGGCAGGTCCGCAGGGGCCGCTGGCTGGACTCCGCGACCGACGAGTACCCGGCGGTGGTGCTCGGCGCCACCGCCGCCCAGCGGCTCGACGTGTACACACCCGGTACCCGGGTCTGGCTCGGCGGCCGCTGGTTCTCGCTGATCGGCGTCCTCGATCCGGTACCGCTGGCGCCGGAACTCGACGGCGCCGCCCTGGTCGGATGGTCGGCGGCCCGGACCTATCTGGACTTCGACGGGCATCCGTCGACGGTGTACGTCCGCGCGGAGGACAGCCGGGTCGCGGCGGTACGGGCGGTGCTCCCGGCCACGGCGTATCCGGAGAAGCCGGGGGAGGTGCGGATCTCACGGCCCTCCGACGCGCTCGCGGCCCGCGAGGCCACCGAGTCGGCGCTGACCGGGCTGCTGCTCGGTCTGGGCGGGGTCGCCCTGCTCGTCGGCGGCGTGGGCGTGGGCAACACCATGGTCATCTCGGTACTGGAACGGCGTCCCGAGATCGGTCTGCGGCGCGCCCTCGGGGCGACCAAGGGCCAGATCCGTACGCAGTTCGTGACGGAGTCACTGCTGCTGTCCCTCATCGGGGGCCTCGGCGGAACGGTCCTGGGGACACTGATCACGGCGGGATACGCCCTCAGCCGCGACTGGCCGACGGTGGTCCCGGCGTGGGCGAGCCTGGCGGGCATCGCCTCGACCCTGGCCATCGGCATGATCGCCGGCCTGTACCCGGCGGTCCGCGCGAGCAGGCTGTCCCCGACGGAGGCGCTGTCCGGCACGTGAAAGCCGCCGGGTGTCCCCGGCCGGGGACACCCGGCGGCGCGCATCACTGCGTGGTGCCCGGTGTGACGAAGGGACCGTCAGAAGCCGCAGTGGACGTAGCTGCCGCCGTCGCTCAGCAGGTCGTCACGGATCCAGCCGGTGACACCGGTGGAGTCGTTTCTGACGTAGGTCCAGGTGTAGTTGTCGTTGCCGACGGTGTAGCAGTGGTAGTCCAGCGTCTGGCTGCTGTAGGCGACGCCCTTGATGGCGCAGCCGGTGCTGGAACCGCTGCGCTCGTTGGCCCCGTCGGCCGTCTTGCCCCACGAGCTGCCGTCCTTGTCGGAGACGTTCGTGCCGCACGAGGCGTGCGCGGCGGCCGGCGTCGCCAGGGACAGCGGAACCGCCACGGCGACGGCCGCGAGCACGGGCACGAATGCCGCGAGTCGTTTCATGATGTACCCCCTGTGTGTCGTGTTGTCACTGCCGCGTCCGCCGCCGGACGAGACCGGAGCGAAGGCGGTGGCCTCCGCATCTGCAGGGATGCGAGCGGCCGTATGCACGATCACACCCGAATTGAGGTGAAGAAATGCTTCCGTTGAGGAGTGACCGCTTTTCGCTCATGAGGGGCCCAAAAACATCAAATTGACAGGAATAAGCCATTCCTGGTGGGCGTTGGCCGATGACGCCCTCTTGAATTCCGGAAACGATCGAGGGGAGACACGGTGAGCTTTCGGCTTCGCGTCCTCGGCATGCTCATGCTGGTGGCGCTGGCCGCCACCGCCGCGACCGCATGGCTGACGCTGCGCCAGGCCAACCGCCAGGTCCAGGAGACCGTCACGGCCGGGGAGCAGGAGGTCTCCCGGATCACCGGCGCACTGCGGGCGTACGGGTTCGCGCACGGCACCTGGGAGGGGCTGTCGCCCACGGTGGCCGGGCTCGCCCGGGACACCGGCCAGCGCATCCGGGTCGTCACGGAGACGGACGTCCTGCTCGCCGACTCCGACGCCCTCGCCGGCCGCGACCCCCGCCCGCCGAGCAGCCGGCCCGCGGTCCTGGTCGACCCGCGCCCCGTCCTGCGGTTCCCGGAGGGCCAGGCACCGCGGATCTCGGTGAAACTCACCGCCACGGCGATCGCCGACTACCGCGCGACCGTGGCGTACGCGGCCTGTCTGACCGGGGCCGGAGCGAAGCCGACGGCCGCCGCGAACGACATCGGCGTCCCCCGGATCAGCACCGGCCGGCGGCCCGCGCAGTGCCCCGAGCCGAAGCCGGGGGAGAACCCGCCGACCACACAGGACATCGACGCGGTCCAGCCGTGCGGGGCCGAACGGCGGCCCACCGCCTGTCTGCAACGGGCGTTCGGCGAACGGACCGCTTCCGTCGCCCCGCCCCGCCTGGAGATCCGCCTCGGCGTCCGCGACGAGTCACCGCCCACCCTGGCCGCCGCGCCCACCGTGGCCGTCGCGATGGGGGTCGCCCTCGCCGCCGTCCTCGGCGCCCTGCTCCTGAGCAGGGCCGTACTGCGCCCCGTCCGGGCCATGACACTGGCCGCGAAGGGCCTCGGCGAGGGCGACCTGGAACGCAGGGTCCCCGTCTCCGGCCGGGACGAGATCGCACAACTCGGCGGCGCCTTCAACCGCATGGCCGACTCCCTCCAGGCGGGCGAGGAGCGCCAGCGCCGCCTCATCGGCGACATCGCGCACGAACTGCGCACCCCGCTGGCCAATCTGCGCGGCTATCTGGAGGCGCTGCGGGACGACGTCGTCGAACCGACCCCCGAACTGCTCGCCTCCCTGCACGAGGAGGCGCTGCTGCAGCAGCGGATCGTGGACGACCTCCAGGACCTCGCACTGGCGGAGGCCGGCGCGCTCACCTACCACCCCGCCGAGGTCGATCTGAGGGAGCTGCTGGAGACCGGCCGCACGGCCCACCGCGCCCAGGCCGACGCGGCGGGTGTCACGCTCGAACTGGAGGCGCCGGGCCCCGTGTTCGTGACCGCCGACCCCGACCGGCTGCGTCAGGTCGTCGGCAACCTGGTCGGCAACGCGGTGCGGGCGACCTCGGCGGGCGGCAGCGTGACCCTGGCCCTGACACCCCGGCGCGAACTGGCCGTCGTGGAAGTGCGCGACACCGGCAAGGGGATAGCGGCGGAGGACCTGCCGCACCTCTTCGACCGCTTCTGGCGGGCGGACGCCTCCCGGGGCCGGGCGACCGGCGGGAGCGGCCTGGGCCTGTCCATCGCCCGCCAGATCGTCACCGACCACCGGGGCACGATCGAGGTGCGCAGCACCGTCGGGGCGGGCACGACGTTCACCGTCACGCTGCCCATGGCCCCGGGCGGCGGACGTGCGGACGTCAGGAGGACGCCGGGTCCGGACCGTCGTTGAGGCGGTAGCCCCGGCCGTACACCGTCTCCAGATGGCGCGGGCGCCCGGGGTCCGCCTCCAGTTTCCGGCGCAGGTTCATCACATGCGCGTCGACGGTCCGCTCCTGCACGTCGTGGTCGAAGCCGAAGACCCGCTCGATGATCTGCGCCCGGGTGAAGACCCTGCCCGGCTCCCGGGCCAGCGCCTCCAGGATGGCGAACTCCTTGGCGGTCAGCACCACGGGCCGCCCCGCCACCCGCACCTCGAAGCGCGCGGTGTCCAGCACCACCGCGCCGACCCGCAGCACCGCGGGCTCCGCCGGCCCGGCGGCCTTCCGTGACCTGCGCAGCAGCGCCCGCACCCGCGCGGTCAGCTCGCGGGGGCTGTAGGGCTTGGTGAGGTAGTCGTCGGCGCCCAGGTCGAGGCCGAGGAGCATGTCCTCCTCGGTGGTGCGGGCGGTGAGGAGAAGAATGGGGACATCGGACTCGGCCCGCAGGATGCGGCACACGTCGAGCCCGTCGACCAGCGGCAGCATCACATCGAGCACGATGAGATCGGGTTTCGACGAGCGGGCCTTCTCCAGCGCCGCCCGGCCGTCACCCACGACCTGCACCGCGTTGCCTTCCCGCTCCAGGTAGATCCGGACCAGCCGGGCCTGCTTCTCGTCGTCCTCGGCCACCAGAATCCGAGCGCTCACCGATTCTCCCCCAGCAAGATCCTCCGCTCCCCCGAACGCTAGTACACCCGGCCCCGCCCCCGGCCGCTGTTCGCGGCGTGGCGGGCCCTCGCCGGCTCGGGCTCAGCCCTCCTGGGCGTCGTCAGGGAGAGCGGCGGTGTCCTCGGCCGGCGGGGCCTCGATGGTCACGGGCCGGTCGACGTCGAGGAAGGTGACGGTCAGGTCGAGCGGTCCGCCGCCGGTGCTGGTGTCGGGGCCGGTCCGCATGCCGTCGATCCGGGTCCGCCACCGGAACTGCTTGGCGCGGTCGTCGCCGTCGATCCACAGGTCCATGGTGAGGGTGTCGGGGACGCGCAGCCCCACGAACTGGTCGAAGCTTTCGATCAGACGTTCCCGGGCCGCCTCGTCCGGGGCGGCGTCACGGGCGGCGCGCAGACCCTCGGAGGTGACCGTTCCCCTGTAGTGCGTGGTCCTGGTGCCGTCGACCGTCTCGGTCCCGACCACCCGCACGTCCTTGGACCCGGTCAGGAGGGTGGACTGCACGACCGGGCTGCTCTCCAGCTGACGGGGCAGCACGCCGTAGGAGTCGTTGTCCACGGTGAGGCCTCCCCACACGGCCGGGTCCGCCCTGAACCACCGCTTGCCCTTCACCGCCTCGCCGACGTACATCACCTCGTCGACGAACCGGACCGGCAGCGGGCCGTCCCCGTCCTGACCGGCCGTGCTCATCTCCATGCTCATCGCTGGCGGGTCCGTCCTCATGAACGCGTCGGCCTCCAGCCGGCCCGTCCCCGGCACGGTCCCGGTGATCCGGTAGTGGAGCGACACGATGTCCGCGGAGTTCGCCGCCGCCTCGGCCACGGCCGACGCGGGCGTCACCCCGGACGGCTCCCCCTTCCCGGAACCACTCCCGCCCTCACCTCCGCAGGCCCCCGCTCCCCCGGCGACCAGTACGGCGGCGAACGCCGCGCTCATCACTCCGCGCGGTACGGAACCAGACGATGGATTCCCCACGATTCTCCCCGGTGGCAACGCGGTTGGCCTTTGTCAGGGCTGTGAGGGTATCCCGGTGCGTGTTCCGCGACCCGCCGGATTCCCGCGGGCGCACGAGACGGAAGCCGGAGGCCGAGAGGACCGAGTCCGGCAGGAGCCGGTGTGCGGGACCCGGTCGATCGCGATGGGCACGACGGAGCGCGACTCGACGGTGCCCCCTTGCTCTCGTCCCTTTCCCCGGCCGCTCGATCGAGACGTGGGACGCCGAAGGCGGATGGCCGTCACCGGCCACGGAGCCGGGCCGACGGGCGGGGTTCCGGAGGGGGCGGGGCGGTCGGATTCGAACCGACGTCCTCCGAGATGCTGTCGCGGCGCACTACCTCTGTGCTACGACCCCGCCTTACGGGTGATCATACGTGCCTGCCCCGCGGCGGGTCGGAGTGCCCGAGTCAGGCCGGAGCCTCGCCGGCCGGCGAAGGCGCGGCGCACGGACGCAGGACCATCAGCGAGTCCTCCGAGGCCGCCACCATGGCGAAGGGGAACCGGTCGAGCTCAAGGCAGAGCGCGACGTCATCGGGGTGGGCTCCTTGGCGTACGCCCTCCGTCAGTTCGGCGGCGGCTCGCGACTCGCCGGCGCGGCGGAGGAACTCGGCCGCGTCCGTCCTGCCGGCCTCGGTGGCCCTCCGGGCGATGTACTGAGCGCACGCCAGGTCCTCATCGGCCCGCCCGTCCTCGCCGGTGACCACGAACGTGACACTGTCGCACTCACGTGCCCGCAGGAGCCGGGCCGTCGCCTCCGCGACCACGAAGCCGGCGCACAGCACCAGCGACGCCTCCTTGACCGCGAGGGCGCCGACCGTCCCCGCCGTGGTCTTCTGCACGACGGTCCGTCCGCCGAGGTCGACGGACCGCAGCAGACCCGGTGAGTTGACCATGTCGAACCCGTCCGCCGGCGCACCGTCCTTGAGCGCCACCCAGTCCGGGTGGCGAGCCTTGAGCGCCAGGGCCTCGTCCAGCGACCCGGCGAGAACGATCTTCTCCGCCCCCTGGCCGAAGGCCCATGCGGCCACCGTGTAGGCGCGCATGACGTCGACCACGACCGCCACAGACGGGGCTTCGACCAGTTCGGAGATGCCGAGGAAACGAGCGTCCATCCGGTCATGATCACGCATGCCCGGCCCGAAGCACCCGGACGGTGACGCGCATCACGCCGACGGGCATGGGGGGGACCCGCACGGGGGTTCAGGCCACGAGGAGACGCAGGCCCAGCTCTGCCGCGTCGAGGGCGACGAGGTCCCTGTTGCGTTCGGCCCACCGGCCCGAGGAGAGGTCGTCGCGGAGGCCGTCCACCGCCCGCTGCTCGGCCCGCGGCCCGACCCTGGTCCATACCGAGACCGCGCGGCGCACGTGTTCGTCCAGGTACGCCTCGGGCCGGCGCCAGTAGGCCTCGAAGAAGCCGTCGGCGCAGTCCCACGGGATGAGCACCGGCTCCGCGCGGCCTCCGATCGCGCGGGTCATGTCGGCCGGCGAGGGCCAGCCGGCCAGAAGACCGGCGAACTCGGGCAGGTAGTCGCGGGTGAGCCAGAACCGCTCGAGCCAGCCGGGCGTACTGGCGTCGTAGGTGAGCACCACCACGCGCCGGGCCACCCGCCGCATCTCGCGCAGCCCGGCGATCGGGTCCGGCCAGTGATGAACGGTACTGACCGCCATCGCGGCATCGAAGGACCGGTCGGGAAACGGCAGGCGCTCCGCACTGGCGGCCACGCACCGCGCCGCACCCGCGGGACGCTGCGCCCGCATCACCGCCGACGGTTCCACCGCCGTGACCTCGCGGTCCGTCGGCTCGTAGGAGCCGGTGCCGGCCCCGACGTTCACTACCGTCCGGGCGTCCCCGAGCGCCTCCCAGATCCGCGCGGCGATCCGCGGCTCGGTGCGCCGCGTCGCCGGGTACGCCGACCCGATGAAATCGTACAACTGCGCGCCGAACATCTTCAGTTGATCCTCCGGAGTCGTCCTGATGCCCATGGCCCGTGCCTCCAGTTCCTTGTCGATGGCCGCCACCATGGCGGCGGTGCGATCGCGTTGCTCCCGCAGCAGGCCGCGCAGCCGCCGCAGACGCGCGACCGCGTCGATGGCCGGATCGTCCACCAGGGCCGCGATCTCGCGCAGTCCGAAACCGAGACGCCGGTAGCCGAGCACCTCACGCAGCCGCTCCACATCGCCGGCCGAGTAGGCCCGGTACCCGGCCGCGGTCCGCGCGGACGGCTTCACGAGGCCGATCGCGTCGTAGTGGTGCAGCGTGCGGACGCTCACGTCGGCCAGCTCGGCCACGCGCCCCACGGTCAGGTGCTCCTCCATGTCCCGACCATGCGGCATGACGCCACGTGAGGGTCAAGCACCTCGCTCCCCGTACCGCGCCCGGCTCCACCGCGGCGCCGGCCATGTCCGCGTGGACCTGCGGACAGGCGACGCTCCCAGCCCGACCACGATCAAGAGCGACGTCGGCCGCGGCCCGTCGAAGCCGAACCTGCGCGACCGTGTCCAGGACTGCGGCCCCGGCCGTACTCGTTCGGAAAATGCGACAAGGGCCCGATCCTCAGAGAGGATCGGGCCCTTGACCTGGTGTTCCATCTGTCGAGGTGGCGGGATCTGAACCCACGACCTCTTCGTCCCGGACGAAGGACACGCACGCGCCCTAGCTGCCATCATCGATGATTGTGCAGGTCGGAGCGTCGCTCTTCGTAGGTCTGAGGTGGCCTCGGAGGGGTTCTGGGAGAAGATCCTCTCCCGGATTTCTCCCACGGGCAGCGAGGGGGCGCGGCGGCATCACCTGACCGTGTGCATTACACGGGCGAATGTGCGCCTGTTTCAGGCCGCCTTGGCGGGAGCCCCACCCGCCGACCGCTCGGTTCGGACTTGGCGGCAGACGCGCACCACCTCGTCGAGGACGCCGCGCGGGTGGTCCGTCTCCAGGATGAGTGCGGCCACCATGTCCAGGGCTTCGTCGATCTTCCCTTCCGTGTCCTTCTTCACCACTCCCGCGGGCACGTACGCGGCAGAAAGTGCTCGAATCCGTCGTTCCGGGCCTTCCCTGCTGTCTTGCCCGAAAGGCGGCAGGTGAGTGGCCGCCCGGCGATCACAGCAGTCGAGCTTTCACGGTCGCGGCCCTCTCAAGTGATGCTCATTACGTAAAGGAAATGTGAGGGTTCTGCAACCCTTTGCTTCTTCGGTCGGTCCTGCTTGGTGACGCATCGGTCATTTCCTCCTCTGAGGTGCACATGAAGATTCGCCGTTCCCTGGCTCTTGCCGCCGCGACGGCCGTGATGGCCCCGGCCGCTCTGCTCGTGGCCCCGGCCGCCTACGCGACGGACGACGGCCCGTCGTCCTCCGCCGGCGAGACGGTCACCACCGAGGAGGAGTCCGCGCCCGCGGCGGACGACACCGCCCCGGCGGTCGAGGACACCACTCCGGCTGCGGAGGAGTCGACGCCGGCAGCCGACGAGTCCAGCCCGGCTGCCTCCGAGCCGGCCCCGCTCGGGGCCTCGTCTTCGGCGACCGTGTCCACCTCTCCCTCGACTCCCGATTCCTCCGCCGAACTCGGCCCGGTCGAGTGCAGCGATGAGGACATGACGTTCGACGACGACCTGCGCACCGGACTCTCCGGCCTGCCTTCGAAGATCGTGGCCGGCAGCGGTTTCCACGGCTTCGAGCTGAACGTCGACAACAAGGGAAGCCACGCCTACCAGCGCGTCGACCTCGGCGTCTTCGCCGCCCAGGTCGACGAGAACGACTTCTTCGTCGACACCGGCTACCTCACCCTGCAATACAAGGACCCCGCCACCGGCACGTGGACCGACATCTCCCTCGACGAGGAGGACGAGGGCGCCGGTTACCTCGGCTACACCGACATCAAGGCCAAGGAGTCCTTCTCCATCGACCTGCGCCTGAGCGTCGACAAGAAGGCACCCTCCGGCCTCGGCTTCGCCCTCAGCATCGGCATGTACGCCGACGACGAGGGCAACTGCGTCTACTCCGGTGACGACGGCTACTACGAGTTCGACATCCTCGCCGTCGGCTCCGCCCCGGCCGACACCGGTGACGCCAAGCCGCAGGGCGGCAGCAAGCCGCTGCCGACCAAGCCGGTGGGCAACACCCAGATCGACCCGCAGGGCCGCCTCGCCGAAACCGGCTCCAACTCCGCACTCCCGGCCATCACCCTCGCGGGCGGCGCCGCCGTCGCCCTCGGAGTCGGCACCATGTTCATCGTGCGCCGCCGCAAGAGCACCAACACCGGCGCCACTGCCTGACACACAAGCCTCACGGACCAGGGCCGTGGCTGCCCGAAGCCGGCCAGCGGTCGGAGGGACGGTTGGATCGGGCACCAGATGTCGGGAGGCCGAGACGGATGAGCCGGGAAATCCGTTTCGGCCCTCCCGGCCATCCGGTAGAGCCGGACGGGGTGGTGAGTCGGCCAGGCGGCATCCCTGCTCCACCGCCCAAGCCCTCTGTTATCGGCTCAACGGCCGTTCCGGATCGGCTGGTCAAGCTGATGTCGGTAGGGCGACAGTCACCGTCGCCGCAGGCGGAGCGCAGCGCTCCACTTCTGCCTGGCCAGTTTCTACCGGGTGGACACGACACAGGGTCTGTTGTCGAGAACCGTGTGGGTGTTGTCTATCGTCTCCCAGTGCGAACAATCGTGGTGCCCGTCCGCGGAGCGGAGGGCTTGTTGTGGTGACGCGCCAGTGGCCGCGTCTCAGGCATCCGGCGCAGGTGGTCGTGGCCGGCTTCGCCACCGCTGTCGCGGTCGGAACCGGTCTGCTGATGCTGCCGGTCGCCAAGGCAGGGCCGGGCGGCGCGAGTGCGGTGGAGGCGTTGTTCACTTCCACGTCCTCGGTGTGTGTGACCGGTCTGATCGTGGTGGACACCCCCGTCTACTGGAGCGGGTTCGGGCAGGCGGTGATCCTGGCGCTCATCCAGGTGGGTGGCTTCGGCATCATGACCTTCGCCTCCCTGCTGGTCCTGCTGGTCTCCCACCGCATCGGCCTCAAGGCACGCCTGACGGCCGCCGCGGAGACCAAGACCCTGGGGCTGGGCGATGTCCGCTCGGTCGTGACCGGTGTGGTCAAGGTCAGCCTGCTGCTGGAGGCGGTCACCGCGCTGGTGCTGACCCTGCGGTTCGCCACCGCCTATGACGAGCCCTGGCCGCGGGCGGTGTGGCTGGGCGTCTTCCATGCCGTCTCGGCGTTCAACAACGCCGGATTCGCGCTGTACTCCGACAGCCTGATGGGCTTCGTCACCGATCCCTGGATCTGCCTGCCCATCGCGCTGGCGGTCATCGCCGGCGGGCTGGGCTTCCCGGTGCTGTTCGAGCTGCGCCGCCGCTGGCGCCGGCCGTGGGCCTGGTCCCTGCACACCAAGATCGTGCTGTGGGCCTCCGGGATCTTCCTGGTCGGCGGCAGCGCCTTCATCACCGCGATCGAATGGTCCAACCCGGCCACCCTTGGCCCCCTCGACACCCCCGGAAAACTGCTGGCCGGGTTCTTCCAGGGGGTCATGCCGCGTACCGCCGGCTTCAACAGCCTCGACACCTCCCAGATGAACCCCGCGAGCTGGCTGGGCACGGATGTGCTGATGTTCATCGGCGGCGCCAGCGCCGGCACCGCCGGCGGTATCAAGGTCACCACCTTCGCCGTACTGTTCTTCGTCATGTACGCCGAGATCCGCGGCGAGGGCGCGGTCAACATCTTCCACCGCCGCCTGCACGGTGACCTCCAGCGTCAGGCTCTGACCGTGGTGCTGCTGTCCGTGGCCGCCGTCGCCGTCTCCACCCTGGCCTTCGTGGTCTTCACCGACCACAGCCTGGACCAGTCATTGTTCGAGACCACCTCTGCCTTCGCCACCGTGGGACTGTCCACCGGCATCACCGCGAGCCTGTCTGCCGGTCTGCAGTTGCTCCTGATCGCGCTGATGTTCATCGGCCGGCTCGGCCCCATCACTGTCGCCTCCGCGCTCGCCCTGCGTGCCCGTGTCCGCCTGTACGACCTTCCCGAGGAGCGACCCGTCATTGGCTAGGAAACCCAGCCCCAAGAAGCGGCGCGGCGGCCCGGAGAGCTCCGTCGTCGTGATCGGCCTGGGCCGCTTCGGCCGCGCCCTGGCCCTGGAACTCGTCGACGAGGACACCGAAGTCCTCGGCATCGACGAGAGCGCCGAAGTCGTCCAGGCACTCTCCGGGTCTCTCACCCACGTCGTGCGGGCCGACTCCACCAAGGAGGACGCCCTGCGCCAGCTCGGCGTCCACGAGTTCGAGCGCGCTGTCGTCGCCATCGGCACCGACCTGGAAGCCAGCATCCTCACCGCCTCGCTGCTGATCTCCTTCGGCATCGAGAACGTCTGGGCCAAGGCCACCAGCGAAGCCCACGGCCGCATCCTCACCCAGCTCGGCGTCCACCACGTCGTCTACCCCGAACACGACATGGGACAGCGCGTCGCCCACCTCGTACGGGGCCGCATGCTTGACTACATCGAGTTCGAAGACGACTTCGCCATGGTCAAAACCAACCCGCCCACCGACATCATCGGCCTCCCCCTGTCCGACAGCGCCGTCCGGACCCGTTACGGCATCACCGTCGTCGCCATCAAACGCCCCGGCGAAGGCTTCACCTACGCCACCGCCGAAACCGTCGTCGAAGCGGACGACACCATCATCGTCGCCGGACGCACGCGGGCAACCGAACGGTTCAGCGAACTCCAGTGAGTAGCTGTTGTCCTTCCGGACGTGATCGGTGGGTTTTGCCGGTCGGCGTCGGTGCAACGACGGCAGTGAAGACGCGCGGGGATTGCCTGGTACCGCCATGGTCAGGCACTACCGGGTCCGGCGAGCATGTGGGCATCTTCGGACCGGACGTCACTCTCGTTCCGGACCTCACCTGATGGAAGCGGAGCGGCCCTATGGCGTGGGTGGTAGGAACGGGCGTACTCATAGGTCTGCTGGCGGTCGCATCGGGAATCAGCACGCTCCGGACAGGGTGGCTCCTGCCGACGGCGCGCCGTCACGTCACCAGGCCCCGGCTCCACGGCTTCGGTGCCCTACTCGTGGGCGCGTCCGTCCTTCTGCACAGTCTCTTCTACTTTCACATCCTGCCGAGCGTTTCTTGGGAGGTCCGCTTCTTCGGCGGAAACGCCCTTCTGCTGGCAGGACTTCTCCTTATTGCCCTCAGCCAGCTACTGCCGCAGCGCCGGAACTCCGACCACGCCGGCCTGCCAGGAAACTGAAGGAGGTCGGAGGATCGCGGCCAGAGCCATGGGCGGATCGCTGCAGTGGTGACGGTGCCGTGGAAGACGTAGGCCCTCGAAGACGCCCCCTAGTGCTGCGGTCGCGCAGGCTCGACGCGGCCGACCTCCCGAGCCGCTTTGTCCTTGCGCTCCGAGAGCAGGAACAGGACCACGGCGGCGGCGATGGGGACGAAACCGGCATTGGTGCAGGCCGTGACGGTTCCGTAAGAGGCATCGGTGATCCGGGGGAGGACGTTGAGGAGTGCGAAGGCGTAACAGCACAGCGAACCGTAGGCGCGGAGCCGCATCCCGGCCTGTCGCTTCCGCAGCCACGGCGGTGTCCACCCCGCCAGGACCGCTGTCGACATCGGCGGGATGAGCGCGGTCGACACGACCACCGCCATCCAGTGGCACAACGGTTCGCCGTTCAACCCGCCCCCTCCGTGTGTGGCTACCAGCCCATGGAGGGGAGCTGAGCCCCGTCCCTGCGGATGTCCGGAGTTCCCCGGTGATGCGTCCTGCTCGGTTTCCGAGCCCTGCCGGCCCGTGCTCACACGTCGTCGGGCCAACCGAGCAGTCGGGCACCGATCACCGCTGTCTGCAAGGTGTACCGGTGGACGGAGTCGGAGGGGTCGGCACCGGTCAGTCTGTGGATGCGTTCCAGTCGGTAGGTGAAGGCTCGCACGCTCAGACCGAGACGCCGTGCCGCCTCTGCGGCGACGCAGCCCGCGTCGAAGTACGCCGTCAGCGTCTCGACCAGCGGACGAGCGCCACCGCGCGCGTCCTGCAGCGGCCCGAGGGCGCTTTCCACGAGGTCTGCCATCGCCTGCCGGTCCCGCGTCAGGACCGGGTAGACGAGAAGATCGGCCGCGCGCAGCACCGGCTCCTGGATGTCCAGCCGCTTGGCGAGATCGAGGGCGTTGAGGGCCTCTTCGTAGGAGTGGACGACCCCACCGGCGCCCGGGTGAGGACGCCCGATGGCGACCCGCCCTCCGTCGGTGGCCGCGTATGCCTGTTTGGCGAAGAACGACAGTACGTCGTCCTGTTCACCGGGCGCGATGCAGACCAGTCGGCCGTCCTTGGTCGTGAGCAGGATGCGTCGCTCGCCGAAGCGGGCGACCACGGCACTCTCCACCTGCCGGGCGGCAGGGTGGGTGTCCTCGACCGGCGTCCCGCCCTGGGCGACGGCGACAGTGTGGGCACGGGAGAGCAGCAGGCCGAAGTGCTCGGCGCGCTCGGCGAGGCGACCGAGGTCGCTGCGTCCGTAGAGCAGGTCGTCGATGAACTCCCGGCGTACCGCTTCCTCCTGCCGTACGGCGAGCAGTTGGGCGCGCTCGTGTCCCTCTGCGAAGGCGTCGATCGCCTGCTCGACGGCGGCGAGTACGTGGCCACCCGACGTGGGCGCCAGCGTGGGCCAGGTGTCGCGGGCCACGGACACGTGCCGGCGTACGAGAGCCCGCAGCCCGAAGCCGGCTTCCGCAGCGCGCTCACCACGGGCTCGCAGAGACTCCAACTCCTTGCGGGTGAGGCGGCGGCCCGTCGCACATACCTCGGCCAGCATCTGGGCGTACCCCTCCAGATAGGCGTCGGGTATCTCCCGTCCTGCCACTGGTCCTCCTGTTTTCTTGACGCCTTGCGAACGTTCTCCTGACGCGCGCCGGACAAGAGTGACAGATCGTGGGGGCGCGAGGTGATACGGAGGGGGCGCCGATCCGGGAGACGAGGACAGACGGCCGTACCGCGCGGAAGGCATGACACCGCCCCGGGATCGTGGCCGTGGTCCTTCCGTGTGCTGTGCACCTCCGCCTTCCCCGGAGATGAGCGCGGTCACGTTCCGCTCGTGCCGTCGCCCGGCATCAACAGAGCGTAAAAATTGCCGTATTGCGGCAATGCGGCATGGAGCATGCCTAGGTCAAGATGGGTGCGGCAGAAACAGGGGGTGGCCCCGATGCCGGGGCCCGGCAACGGGCGTCGGCACCGGGACCCGTGGACCGGATCGGAGGTGAGGACGTGGCACGGGTTGACGATGCCGCCGTACAGTTCCTCACCTTCCCCGGCATCACGCCCTCGGTGGCCGGGCCCTGCGCACCGTCGGCGCTCCTGTCAAGCCGGGACGGGGCACGGTCGCGTGCCTTTCCTGCCGGGCTGGGCCACGCATACCGCGGGCGGCGACGGCTGGGCACGGCGAGCAGTTCACCGTACGACCCCGGCAGTCGCCACCACCGCGGCTGAGCCGTAGCCGACGCGGACGCGTCCGCCCGCAGCCGAACGAGCCGCCCCGCCTCTTCGCGGAGGCGCCAACTCTTCGCAGACTTCGAGGACTTCCTATGGATTACCGCACCCTGGGCATCGGCGTGCTCGTTTGCGTCCTGATCGCAGCCGCTGTGCTGTTCGTCGTCGCCCGGTTGTTCCGCAAGGTGGAGCAGGGCAAGGCGCTGATCGTCTCCAAGATGCGCAAGGTCGACGTGACCTTCACCGGGCAGGTCGTGCTGCCGGTGCTGCACAAGGCCGAGGTGATGGACATCTCGGTGAAGACCATCGAGATCACCCGGGCCGGCAAGGAAGGACTGATCTGCCGGGACAACATCCGCGCGGACATCCGGATCTCGTTCTTCGTCAAGGTCAACAAGACCGTCGACGACGTCATCAAGGTCGCCCAGGCCGTCGGCACCGCGCGGGCCAGTGACCGCAACACGCTCCAGGAGCTGTTCCACGCCAAGTTCTCCGAGGCGCTGAAGACCGTCGGCAAGCAGATGGACTTCACCGACCTCTACACCAAGCGCGAGGAGCTGCGGTACCGGATCATCGAGGTCATCGGCGTCGACCTCAGCGGCTACCACCTCGAGGACGCGGCGATCGACTACTTGGAGCAGACGCCGCTGACCCAGCTCGACCCGGCCAACGTCCTCGACGCGCAGGGCATCCGCAAGATCACCGAGCTGACGGCGGTGGAGCACGTCCGCACCAACGAGGCCCAGCGCAACGAGCAGAAGGAGATCACCCGGCAGGACGTCGACGCCCGCGAGGCGATCCTGGAACTGGAGCGCCGGCAGGCCGACGCAGAGAGCAAGCAGAAGCGGGAGATCGAGACCGTCCGCGCGAGGGAGCAGGCCGAGACGGCGCGGGTGGTGGAGGAGGAGCGGCTGCGGGCGCAGTCCGCCTTCCTCAAGACCGAGGAGCAACTGGGTATCCAGCGCGAGAACCAGGGACGCGAGGTCGCGGTCGCGCAGAAGAACCGTGAGCGGGTCATCGCCGTCGAGAGCGAGCGCATCGAGAAGGACCGCCTCCTCGAGGTCATCGCCCGCGAGAGGGAGACCCAGCTGACCCGGATCGCCGCCGACAAGGAGGTCGAGGCGGAGAAGCGGGAGATCGCCGAGGTCGTCCGCGAGCGGGTCGCGGTGGACCGTACGGTCGCCGAGCAGGAGGAGTCGATCAAGAAGCTGCGGGCGGTCGAGGAGGCGGAGCGGCAGCGGCAGGCCGT